>NZ_JAHLZE010000009.1 GCF_020148105.1 Methanobrevibacter sp. TMH8 | reverse complement strand
TTTAGCACCTTTAACATGGACATTGCGGCCATTTTCAACTTTTATAGCTATATCCACAATTTTACCAGTTTTTTCATTTATAACAAGTTCATCAAGAGAACCAAGAATACGTGCATTATTAGTAGCAACTTGATAACCTTTAACTTCACTCCACAATTTTTCTTCTTTTTTAGGTATGTTTCTATTTTCCATTATCCTCACCATTAATGATATTATATATAGAGTATAGTTTATATACTTTAGCTTTTATTGGCTAAAATAATCATTAATTAGATTATTATCAAATAAATAATTAGCTACTTTAACATCTTCATTAGTATTTATATTTAAAGCTAATTCAATTTTTGGAATTATTAATTTATCTTCTTTTTGAACTTTATTCTGACTAATTAAAATATTTAATCCAGAAGGGACCAAATCTTCAAAAACACATGAAGGTTCAATACCATATTCATTACAAATAGATAATGGAACTAAAACAGACATTGCAGGATTATCATTTTTAAAATATTCTTCTAAAACATTATCAATAATTTCTGAAGAAACAAAAGGCAAATCTGCATTTATAAATAATAAAACATCTTTTTTTGATTTTTTTTCAAATCCTGATAAGAGAAAAGAAAGATCTTCTAAATATCCATATCCAGGAGTTTCTAAAAAATTATAATAATCATTATAGATATTAAATCCATCAATTTCTTCATCAATATTATTGTTATTGTTATTATGCTGATTAGCATTATTAAAAGAAGGATTTTTAGCTAAAAAATCATTAGTTTCCATTGTATGAGGGCTTGTAGCTACAACAATTTTTTCAATATATTTAGAATCTTTCAAGTTTTTTAACACATACTCAATTAATGATTTATCTTTAAATTTAAAAAGAGGTTTTTCAATGTCAGTGTTTAATCTCTTTCCTTTTCCTCCAGCCATTAATACAGCTATTATCATTAATTATAACCCCAAATATTAATTTAAATTTTTTTAAAAGAATAAATATAAAAATAATAATAGAATATATGCCATATAAAATATCTAAATATATAAGATATAGATATAAATAATATAGAGAATATATAAAATTATTTTTTTTGTTGTAACTTTCTTCTAGCTCCTAAAATACAAGGACCTCCTTGTTTTCCACCAATAGGAGCGTTTATAGTTCCCATTGAATTCATGCACCGAGCCATTATAGCTGAACCTAAAGCCAAACCATCTGAAACAAAGACACAGTCTTTAAATTTATCTTTAGTATATTCAAGAATCAATTCAGGTTTTTTTCCAGTGATTCCTGCCCTTCCAGTGATTCCAAGAGCAGATCCTGAAACAATTATTTTTTCTTCAAATGCAACATCTAGAAGCCTTTTTACAATCATTGCACTAACATGATCCATTGTAGCAAATAATGTAGGCAATCCATCATTTTTATATAGTTCTTCGCCTAATGAAATAAGATCGGGTATTTTATCTCCATTTTCACCCACATCACATCCAATTAAGCAAGTACCTGCTTTTTGAGCAGCTTCTGGTTTAAGAGGGACTGTTCCAAATCTATCACGATCCATTGGAACTTTTCTAATATCTATTAGTTTATGAACTTTTTCTGCATTAATTTTTGCTTGTTTCCAATTAGCTTTTTTAAGAATATCTTTAGAATAAAGATCAATAGCAGCTCCTCCTTTTTTATCAACTTTATCAGTTCCACGAACAAGAGAATCAGCTATTACCCCAGCTAAACCCAAAAAATTACCTACAGTATGAGCATAAGGTTCATCATTGTTAACAACACGTCCTGCAAGAGTTGAGCCAAAATCAATAGAAACACAAGGATTCCTATAATCAACATTAGTCCATTTAGCTCCAAGTTTTATACCTGCTGTAACAAGTTCTCCTTCCATTTCATTAGAAACGACTTCTTCACCTTGAGGAGGTAGCACACTAACAACAGCACCATCAAACATTACTTTATCAAGAAGAGTATAGTCTTTTAGTCTGTCTGGAAAATTATCAACAGACATAGCAGGAGCCATTTTTCTTGGTGAAACACCAGCATCAAGGCAACCATTAGCTAAAGCAATAATAAGCTTTCCACTTTCTTCAGGAGTAGCAAATCCTGCAGTAACACCAGTAGAACGAACAACAAAATCAAGATCATTTTCTATATCAACATGAGCTTTTTTTGCAGCTTCAAGTACAGTATCTTTGACCATTTCAGATACAGACTCTTTTGAAAGTTCTATTCCCCATACAGTTTTACCAAAAACTTCTTCATTGGGTTTTGGTGGACGAATATCCCTAGTCATATTAACAGTTTTGTTGAGAAGATAACTTTCACTAGTATTAAGGTTAGTTGCACTTATAATACATTTTGTTGTAGTATTTCCTAGTTCAACAGATCCAGCAATATAATATTCATCTGGTTTCATATTGTATCCAGATCCTGCAGTTTTAGCTGCAAAAGGAGAAGATTTTAAAGATTCAAATTTCTTAAACTGACTTTCAGCCATGACTGGCTTAGACCCTCCGAAAACTTTACTTAAAAAAGACATTTTCCCATTTCCTGACTTTATTATAATAAATATTGAATATTCTTAAAGTTAAATATCCTTAAAATATTTTATATTCTATTAATTATATGTATTATAAATAGAGTTTATAAATTTTATTAAAACAATCTAGGAATAAAGAAAGAAAAATAAAAAAATAGAAAATAATATTATAAGAATAATAAAAAAGCTAAAACATGAAAAATAGAAAAATAAAAAACATAAATTAAAATAAAAAGGTAGAAATTTGAAAAATAAAAAATTATTTAATATCACAAGTAGTTTTATCAATTGTTCTTACTAAATGGATTGTACAGGGGGCAAAATGAACTACTTCTTCAGATACACTACCTAAAAGGTGTTTATCTACAATACTTTTACCAGTACCCATAACAATAACATCAACACAATTATCTTCAGCTATTTTCACAATTAGCTCAGCAGGTTTGCCTTCTATTAATTCTTTTCTTAAAGAAATATTTTTATTTTTTTCTAAGTCTATTAACTCCTCAAATTCATTTAAAAATATTTCTCCCTTAGCTTTTAGTTCAATAACCATTGTTTCTTTTATTGTTTTTGGTGTTAAAAAAGGAACTGAATTATCTACAACATATAATGCAATTAATTCAACATCCCTACCATCAATCAAATCTAAGGTACTTTCTACTAAATTTTTACTATATTTTCCCATTATAGGAACTAATACTTTACTATACATCCAATCCCCACATAAATATGTCATTAACCTATATATTAATTAAATGTTAAATATTCTTTAATTATTATTCTATAAAAATAAATAATTATGAATAAAATTCAATTATCTATATAAATTTTATATTTAATAACTTATTATTTTTTCTACAAAATACTATTAACTTAATACAAAAATTCTTAAAAATGCATATAAGGCATAAAATACTATTAAAAATATACCAGAATATCTATTTAATTTCATACCATTAAATCTCATCATCAGTAATGTTAAGGCAATAACTCCAATCATTATTGGTGCATCAAAGTACAGAGATAAAGGTTCAATTGGAACTGATACCAATAATGCAGGCACGCCTATTCCAATTAATATATTAAAAGTGACACTTCCAAAAACAGTACCCATAGATATATCATGAAGCCCCTTCATTGCTGAAGATAGAGTAACTACAAGTTCTGGAATACTAGTACCAATAGATAAAGTAAATAAACCCATTATAGCTTCAGGAATCCCAAATGTGGTCGCCAATGACTCTGCACTCATAATCATTAATTGACATCCAATAGCCAATCCTACAATCCCTGCAACAATAAACAGAATACTTTTTTTCCGAATTGGTTTTTTATTTCCATTAATTTCTTCAATTTTAGGGATATTTTCAGTTTTTTCTTTAATAATACCCTTTTCTTTAGCTATTTTTTCTTTATTATCTTTAATGTCTTTGATATCTTTTTTTTGATCCTTAATAAGAACTCTCATATAATAAATATAAAATATTATCATAACAATAGAACCAATTCCAGAAATTTGATACTCTCCAGTGAAAAAACCATATATCATAAAAACAACTAAAACAAGACCAGTTATTATAGCCATTAGTCCATCACGATTAATGGATTTCTTATCAGCTTGAACAAGACCTGTGACTGTGGCAGTTATACCCAATATCCCTGCAACATTCCAGATATTAGAACCAATAACAACACCTACCCCCATTTCGGCATTGCCTCCAAGAGATGCAATTAATGCAGAACCAAATTCAGGTAATGAAGTACCTATAGCTGCAGCTGTAACTCCTAGAAGAATTTGAGAAATTCCTAAGGCAGTTCCAATCTCAACGATATTATCAACAAATAAATCTGCCGCCTTAATAACAATGAATAAAGACACAACTAGTATCAAACACATACCGATTATTTCTAACATCTCTATTTCTCCAATGCATAAAAATTAATTAAATATATTAAATTATTTATTTTAAATAATATTTCTAATAACATAATATGCACCTCCCACATTATAAACCTATTGAAATTTTAGTGAAGAACTATTAAATTAGTATATAAAATATAAAATAGAGATAAAATATTCTGTTTTATTTAATATTTATACACATATACATGCTTTTTAATCACACGAACAGTTTGAAGGAAGATATTGTAAAAAATCAATCCCAATGCACATATTTATAATTAATAAAAAATTTTATAAAAATTATAATAAGAATTCCAGTATATATTAAATAAATATGAAAATATTGTTTAACAATATAAAAATAATAAAAATTAAGAATAAAACAAGTAAAAATCTAAAAATAGGAATAAAATCTAAAAAATAAAAATAAAAAAGATTAGATGATAAACATCTAATCAATATATTTACTGATATGTAGAAACCCTTAAATGCTTAGAGCATTTTATTTATAGGGTGATTTTCTACAGCTTCAGTTCCCATATCTTTAGCAGCTTCAGCTATGAAAATATCAGCCATAGCACAAGCAGGGAATGCTAATCTAGCATTTTCAATAGGACCAAAGAGAACGAAATCTCCACCAGTCATTTGTTGAACAATGTTAGAACCTATATCACATACAGGCCATGCTTCTTTGTGTTCTTTTTTGTATTCTCTTAACCAATCCCATGCAGATGGTACATTGTGTATACCAGAACCTACAGGTAATCCCCATTTACTTTTAACAGCAAATGAAGTTCTTGCAGCAACTCCTGCACCTTGACCAAGAGGGGTAACAGCTGTATCCATTAAAGGTTTAGTAATACCACATGATTCGGACATTTCTAATAAACCTTGATCGATAGTTCCGTCACCATCTTCCCATATACCCATTTTACCTTCAACAGAAGGGTTCATTGGGTTGAAACCTAGTACAATAGAAGCAGATAAGTCAGATTCTTTTACAGCTTCAATTTCTTCTGGCTCTGCAGCCATGTTTATTGAGTTGTAAATAGCTCTTTCAGCTAATCCTGCTTCAGTAGCATATTTAGCTCCTGCCATTCTTGCTTCTCCAGAAGTAGAATCTATAAGGAATGGAGAGTCAGAAATGTCTCCAACAAACTCTAAGTACTTTACTAAAGCTTCTTCAGTTTGTCCGAAAACTTGTACTAAACAAGGATTTCCAGTGACATCCATCATTTCTTCCATAGTTTTAATTCTTTCTTCTGCTGCATCTTTGTCAAATACACCTGTCTTTTCATCACTAATAATATTGTGTCCACCATAAAAGATGGTACCTGCTAAAACAGTTGGATATTCACCTGGCTGGCCTCCAATATTTACACCAGCTATATCCAAAACTTCTTGTTCTTTATCAAACCTAAACATTTATAAACCTCCATCCTAGAGTAATGTGCCTAATAGTAATGGTATAAGTCCCATTTTCAAAATTACGACCATTATTACAAGACCAATTATTATACCGTATAAAATACCAATATCCCTACCTGTTTGTTGACCTAATCTTTGGTAATATTCACCAACAGTAAATTCAACTTTTTCTTCAATTTCATCTAATTTTTCATTAGTTTTATTGTATTCATCAGCAGAGACAAGTACTCGAGGTATTGTATTTTCTTCAGACATTCATAACACCTCTTAGAATAAACTCGCTAGATATGGGATTACAACAACTAATATAAATGCAATAGCTAATCCTAATCCTATTCCAGTGAATCTTGTTGAAATTAATCCTGCGAATAATCTCCCTTCTCTTCCAATTAATTGAGAACGGTACTGTATATCTTCAGATACACTTTTAATACCACGGACGTTTGGTTTACTAGATAATTTAACCATAATAATAACCTCCTATAATATTCCTAGGAATAAACATCCTACGACCAAAGTGAAAACTAGTCCAATCATAATACCTTGGACTTTTCCAACATAATTACCAGAAAAGTTCTTTTGTATTGCACCGACCATTTTTACTTGGGTTTGAATATTTCTCATCCTTGCCTCAATTAAAGCGGTTTCAGGAGCAACAGGTCGAACTTCTTCTCCTTCATCCTCTTCATCTCCACTTTCATCGAGAGATATTACATAAGCTTCCTCTTCGAAAGCTCCAGGATCTTTTTCAATACACTCTTTAACTTTGGCTTCAATTGCGCCAGCATCTTCTACATCAATCATGTTGACAATTTCTATTTGAGATTGGAATCTTTCAATTCCTTCATCAGGAATATTTTCAACATAAGGAATAGCTCCAGTAGCACCCATGATGCTTCTTTTTTCTGGATCTACACCATTTTGATGTAAAGCTTCAAAACTTTGACCTGTAATATGTCCTTGAACTTCAGATCCACATAATATTAAGAATCTGAGGTTAGGATTTGATATTATGTTAGCTACAACTTTCTCAATACCAAGATTTTCTGTTTTACATGGTCCAGCAATAGCTGCACCAGCTCCAGCAGGAACATCTTCATTGTGAGAACCTAATGTTGTAACAGCAACAGGACTTTCAGGGTCTCCAACAATATAATCTCCATTAATTATTGGCCAACCTTCTGCAGGTGATTTTTTATCTGCCATCTATAAAACCCCCAAATTGACTAATAGAGGAATAGCAGCTATTAATACAAATAATCCGATTAAAAATCCATAAACCATATTTGTAAGCATACCTGCAGTAGCATAAGTACCTTCTCTTCCAGGATAAGCTCCTCGAGAAACGGTGTTTGGATCTAATGAATTCATTAAATCATCTGCTGCAGCCTCTAATGCAGTTATTTCGTTGTTTATATCATCCATTGAGAGTACTAATACTTCTCTTCCGAGAGCAGCTCCAATCATTCCAGTAGAGGGATCAAGAGTCAAGCTGTACTCAGGAACTATTTTAACTAAAGGTAACATTTCCATATTTTTTCCCCCTATTGTTCTTCAATTTTAGGCCATAATCCAGCCCATTTAACAGATGCAGCTTGTTTAAAGGAATCGAGGATATAAGCCCTAATGGATATTATCCAACCGATTGTAGCAATTACAATTACAACTAACCATACAGGAATACCCATCCAAGTATTTGGTTCAGGGTTAATAATAGTTAATATTCCAGTAACAACCATTGCTAAAAATGCAGTAGCTGCAGCTAATTTAAGAGTTCTAACTTGATCTTCATTAGGTCCTAAACATGCGTTAAATGGATGTTGAATAGCCATTGTATTCATGATAAAGAATAATGCTATAAATCCAGGAGCTACAACAGATGCTAAAATTCCATCAATAGTATAAGTTCCTGCAAGAGTTGCAGAAAATCCTAAAACGGATAAAGCAGCAGCACCAGCTATTTCAGCAGTACATCTTTCTAAAATAGGTATTTTCATACCAACAATCTTTTTAGCAATTACTCCTACAATTAATCCTAAAACCATAGCAAAGATTAAAGCAAGAATAGGTCCTAACATTCCTAAACCTTTCATAAAGGTTGTTGTTACAATAGCAACTCCTGCTAATGCACCGATAATACCTATTGAAAGTGACATATAACCAATAGAAGGTACACCAGTACCTAAACCGTAACTTGCAACTCTTCGAATCGCATCTGCACCCCATACAATAGCACAAACTGCACCAAGAGAAGCGAGAACTGGGCCAAATACAGGGTTAAATTGTACTAAATAAATCCCAAGAAGTCCACCAACGATTCCTAAGAGCATTAATTTTTCAGCACCTATAGAACCACCAGATGGTCCACCACCAGCAGCTGACATTATACAACACCTCCAGTTAAAAGGATAGCAAATACTCCCATTACAATAGAAGCAATAGCACAAGCAACTATACCAGTACCAATTCTTTTAAATTTAGGGTCGTGGAAACCTTCAATAGTACCACCAATATTATATGAAGCAATTACTGAATTTATAAAGAAAACACCAACAGCTAAAATAGCAGCTAAGCCTGCAGTAATAGCTGGGTCAGTTACAAAACTACCTTCAGTCATTGCAATATTAATACCATAGTAAACAAGTCCTCCACCAGCACCACCAAGTAAACCACCGATAATACCACTTACATAACAAACAGTAGGAATACCGTGACCTTCAGTACCAGAAGTTACATATTTTTCTTGATTTCTACCAGTTATTGGGTCTACTTCAACTTTAGCAGAAGAAGGTACAATCCCAACACCGAATACATAAATTATATTAGCAACCAACATGGTTATTCCCATCATCATCATTGCCCCGACTGCTCCAGCAATCGCGATAATATAGAAAGGTTGACCAGTCATAGCTGCTGCAGTGATTAAACCGGTTAATCCAGCACCTGCTGCGAGCATTGCTGTTCCAGTTCCTACACCAGTAGCTGTTGCCATAGCTGCAGGAGCTCCTCCTACTGGTATGAAGTGTACACCTCCACCAATGAGAATTCCTCCAACTGTGATAAATATTATTAAAGTTATTGGATCCATAAATGAAACCTCCTTAATCTTCCTTATATGGTCCATATTTAGTTCTGGCAAAGTTTTCTATTCTTTCATTCATGATAATAAGAAGAATAACTATGATTAAACCAGCTATTAATCCTCCAATTAATCCGAACACTACAGTTATCCAGAAACTGAGGAATACAACAGCGCCAAAACAGAAACCAGTTAATGGTCCACCAAATTTCGCACAGAAGTTAACAATATCAAGAGAATTTCTTGCACCAATTTCACCTTTAGTTACAATATCACCATGTATAGCTACAGGAATACCTCCACCAAAAGGATATTGTTGATATTCTCTTTCTGCACCATAATGAACATCTCCAGTAGAAGAACCAATAGCACCAATAGTTATTCCCCACAAAACAGCGAGAAGCGGTAATGGGAAAACATGCAATGGAGTTCCATTTAGAGGTATAGTCATTAAATAAGCTATACTTACAATACAAAAAGTAGTTATAAAACCATGACCTGCAATAGGTCCTAAAGATTGAGTTAAAGCATCCATAAATAATGGTTGTTCAAATTGAGATTGACTTACAATCCGTCCCAAGTGTGAAGTAACTGTATATACAACGTGTACTAAAGCAGCAATAGTTGCACCAATAGCAATTCCTGCAATAGGCATTACATTAAAATTAAACATTGGTGAAATTAAAACAAATGCGATAGATCCTGCGATACCACACCAGGTACCATAAGCGACTGGTTCACCAGAAACCGCCTTATTCACGAATCGGTGTAAATGTCCCATTTGAGGAGCGAGCTGAACTTGTGAGTTTGGATTACTCATAGAACCTACATCAGACTCTAAGTCCTCTGAGGCACCAGCAATAGTCGCAGCTGCACCCATCAATGCAACAACACCTAATGTTATAGGGTCCATATTTCTTTTCCTCCTTAGTTTTATTAAATTGATTATTTAATAAATGTGATTTTTATTAATTTTAGATAATTGTTTCATTAGATAATTATTATATAATTTTCATTTATAAGATAAATCTTCATTTATTTTCATTTATAAGAGATAATCTTCACATATTCTTCATTATATTTTGATAATTTTAATTTAAATTTTCTTATTCTAAAAACAATTTCTAAAAATAAAAAAATAATAGGTGTTTTCACACCTATTTAGCTGGTATAATTAAAGCTCTTTCACCATCAGGCATAAATTCTCTTAATGCACCTTTTGCAATTTCAGCACGAGGTTGGGTGAAGTCAAAGCTTAAGTTTTTATCAGCAAACGCAATTTTAACTAATGGATTGAATGCAAATGCATCTCCACGAGCAGAGTGAGGAGCTTGTGAAATACCTGCGTATTCACCTTGGTGTCCTACATTCATAGCGTAATTAGGATAGTTTGGTCCTCTCATTTCAACTGGTAATCCTTCGTCGTTTCTGATAGAGAATACGTTGGATGCACCACATTGATCTTGTAAATCGTAACCATAAAATCCTAATCTGGAGTGTTGTTCTTTGTGTAAGTACATGGATAAGTACCATGCGCTTAAACCAGTTTGTGAGTTTCCAGTAGCAAATGCAGTGGAACAACCAGCAGCAGCTGAAACAACAGAAGCTCTTTGAGAACCACCGAATTGAGTTTCAAGTAATGCTGGGTACTCTTCGTATTGTTCTAATCCATAGAAAGTTACTTCAGAACCTACATCGAGAACAGTATCCATATTATTTGGAGCTTCACATAAACCGAATTTATCTTCGACATATTCTTTACCATAGTATAAGAAGTCGTCGAGAACATTGTCAGTATAAGCAGCTGATGCATATTGGGTAAATCCAACACCACCAGACATGTAAGAACCTAACCAAATTTGATCGTATAAAGCAGCACCCATAGCTACTACATCTAATGCAGATCTTACTGGGTCTTCTGGGTTAACTCTTGTGGATTGACACATATCAGCTAAGAAACCAAATGCGATTCCACCAGGTTCGTTTTCTGCTCTTGCTCTTCTAACTGGTAAGTAAGTACCCATGTGAATAACTTCTGCATGTTTAGATGCATATGCAAAATCACCAGTAGCTCCTTCACCAGCACATTGGTTGTAAGCAGAAATCATAGACATACCAATTTGCATAGCAGACCATCTGGAGGTAGTACCTCCATCACAAACTCTTCCTACAATAGTAGGAATTCTTACAGCTTGCCATACTTTGTCCCCTACTTCAGCTTTTAAAGCTTCAGCTTGTTCTTCAGGGAACTCTTTGTTAATATCTAAAACAAAAGATTTGTCAATTTCATCAGCTAATTCATCATCACCAGTGAATATTTTTACATAACTGTCAGCTACTAAAGATGGGTTGGTTTCAACCATGTGTTCTTGTACAACAGCTGCACCAGGCATAGCGTGGTTAACAGTTTCTAAATATTCAGTGATTGTTTCAGGAGTAACTTCCATACCTAATCTTTTTTCAAGAACGTTATGTGCAGTGTTTAAACCTACAATAACAGTTCTTCTGATGTCATCCCACATTTGTTGGATAGCAGCATTGTTAACGAAATGGAAATCGTCACCTTCAACGTAAGTGTCAGTTGTAGATACTTGATAAGGCATTAATGCTCTTTGTCCTAATGGAGAACCTACATCTGGGTTATATTGAGGAATTCCTCTTTTTGCAGCAATTTCTTTACCTGCGTTAGCAAATTCAGTTTTCCTTTCAGATTGTTTCCATCCACCTAATGTATAGAAAGTGGTGGTTTTTTCTTCAGGATCTTCTTTGAATTTTTTATTTAATGCTTCGATAAACTTTTTATCAGCCATAATAATCTACCTCATCCTTATTCTGGACAGAATCCACCATTGGATCTTGCGACGTGTATTCTGTGTAATATTTCTACAGCGTCTTTATCGTCCTTATAAGCTTCACCATCTACTCTGTAAATAGTTGTTTTCTTCATTAAAGTTTCTTCATCTAATGGCTCACCGAGTACAACAGGTTCATCAAGTTCTTTACCGATTTGATCTTTTACGGATTCGATTTTACCAGTTTCTTTGTTTAATATTTGTCTTCTTAACATATCAAACATTACACCGTCTTCATCAAGTCTTAAAGAGTGACCGTGTACGGATTTACCTCTGATTCCAGACCTTGCTGGATCGAAGTATTCGGTTTCTAATAATTCTTTAGAGATTCTTTCGAGATCTCTTTCTCTTGCTTCGATAATTTGTCTTCCAGACAAAGTACCTGCATCTACACCTCTAAATCTATTTAAGTAAGATCTAGATCTTAAGAAAGGTTGAGCTGGAGCAAAGTACATAGAGTCAGTGAATTGAATATATCTTACTCTGTCACCTGCTTTTGCACCATCAATTGGCTCTACTAATTCTCTAATAATGTCTTCAGGCTCGTCCATTTCATCTAATGGTGGGTGAACACTTTTATATTCTTCACCTGGAGCTCTGTGACCTAATACTTTTACTACGCCTTCATCAGATATTTCTCTTAATTTTTCTAACTCATAATCTGGGTCAGAAAAGTTTCTTCTATTTTGAGCTACCTGAGAAGTTCCTGGATAATATTGTGCCATAAATCATGCACCTCCTAATGCTAACTTAACTTTTCTAATAATCTCATCTAATTTTTCTTGGGAACATGTTTCTCCCCTAATAACGCCACTAATAATATTAACAATCTTACCTTGAGTTTTAACTCCTTTATCAGCCTCATCAGGCATGACTCTTGAAGTTTTAACACCAATTTTGGCAAAATCTTCAAAATCAACAGGATATTCACAAATAACAATACAAGGGCGATTAACATTTCTAAGTATCAGCCTTGCTTTATAAGTAATATGATTCTTGACTCCTCCAAGATGTACAACAAGTACTTTAAATTGTGACATTTGTTCAACTTCTTTGTCAGTTAAACCAAATCCGCCACTAGCACCTGGAGCATCAGATGGAGTACCTGCACCAGCATTTAATATCATTGTACTAGTTAAAACATTGGCCTCTCGAAGTGCGAAGGTTATTTCACAAACAGGTTTTGTGATGTGCCTTCTTCCAGGAGACATAGCTACTGCAAGAACATCACTTCCACATTCTGCAAAAGTGCCCCTTTGAGCAATTCCTCCTCCTTCACCAAGTCCCATTGTTTCACGACAATCAACAACGTGAGTGCAACGTCCAATCATTTCAATTAATCCATAAATTTAATTTTTATATTTGCTAATTTAATCCTTATCTTTTTTTATGATAGTTACTCTGTCTGCGAGCTTAGCTGATTGGTCAGTCATCCCTATTAATTCATCAGGAATGTCTGCGTCACCATACTTTATGCTATCAGATACAGTCTTCTGAGTTCTGATATATTTTCCAATATTAATGTCAAACCCAAAAGGAAGATGTTCACTACATATTTCCTTTATTTCATCAATAGTTGACTCATTTGAAATTTCAACAAAAATACGGCCAGTCTTTACTTTAAGCTCAACTTCTTTACCATTGACTGTAATTCTTCTTCTATCAGCATATTTAGGATTTTCATTAGGGTCTTCGGGTGGGAGCCTAGGTCCTTGAATAACAGTACGTTTAACATCATCAAGTCCTTCAATACCATTTAACAACTTTTCAGTTGTATCTGCTCCTAAAACTCTATGTGGAAATACTTCAATGTCCATTTATAATAAGCCCCATTATAATTAGATTCATGATTAGTCTATGATCATAAATCACTGTGAATTAATAAATCATTATGATTATTAATCATTTTGTGATATAACCATTTGAAAAATCAATAAAGATTATTTAGATGTCACCTTTGATATCTGCAGCCGCTTCCACTACATATTTAAGTGGTTCTCGGAATTCGTCAACACTACTGAATACTTCTTTAATTAATCCAGAAGTAGATTCAGGTGAGAAAAGCTGAGTTCCTGCATCTAAACACATTGCAGCAACAACACAAGGGATACAGAATCCTTTACTGTGTCTTGTAACAACGTGGTTACCGTTAAAGAGACCTGGGCCTCCTCCACCGTATATAGAGTGACTAAAGAATGAAAATCCTACAGCTACCCCTTCAGCTCTACCGAAGTCTACACCTGGAAGACCAGTTGCAAATTCAAGTGAGTCGTTAAAGTATAACAATGAGGATGGTACACCCTGAGCAGCTCTAGCAGCACCTACATTTACCATAGTTGCAGCAGTAGCTCCAGCAGCAGCATAAGCATTCCATTTAGCTAAATCATTTGTTTCATATACATTAAAGCCATTTAAGTCTTTTTCTACACTGATAACATTATCAGCAGCAGCTCTTTCAATAGTACCATTCATTACAGATCCAACACTTCCATCTTTAGCATTATCTTTTACTAAATCTAAAACGATGTTGTCTGCGTTCATTCCTTGATAAGCTAATCCTAATAAGTGCATTCTTTCAAATGCTCCGATAGCATCTCCCATTTCAAACATAGCAGTTTGTTCTAAGATACTGGAAAGTGCAGTTCCTTGTAATGTGTTTTTTAAAGTAGCAGCAGCTACGTGGTTTGCCATGATATTTCTTAAAGCATATCCTGGTCCTTCGAGTTTTTGTGGAATATCTAACATAGTTGCAACGTTAGATCCCATGTAATCTACAGACTGTGGATATCTACCAAGAATTGCAGCTTTTACCATGTTAGCGTCGTACATACTTATATCAAATTGCTTGATAAGAGCTTGTACTAATGCAGTTGCAGTTGCTAATGTTGCTACAGAATATTCAGCAGCAGATTCCAATCTTGCGGTAGGTATTTGTACTAAAATCCTTTTTCCACCAGAAAGGAGCTCTACATTTGTATCATCGTCGTCAGTTACTTGAACCATTTCTTTTAAAGAACTTGCAATTGCTTGAGCATTGCCAGTAATATCTAGGTCCATTTCTCTTCCTAATATTTTAGATCCTTGTCCACCGACAGTTGCGGATCTTAAAGAGTTTTCAATACCTTCTAAGTTTACAGCTACGGTCCTTTTTACACCACTAACGATGCTTTTTATTGCAGGGTTCCGTAGTGGGCTTAAGGCTTCGATAGGTACATTAGATTCTACTAATGACCCTCTATCGTCGTACAAATCGACTTTATCATCAAACTTCGCCATTTTTTCCCTCCTAACTAAATATAGTTATTGATATACCACCCAAATACAAACGGTCATTTTTAAGCTTGTATCGAGTAAGCTTATTTGCAGTTATTTGCAATAACTAGCTATTTGGTATACGAACTTTAATTTGATTAATATATATTATAAAGATTATTTCTGAATTCAAATAGCAAAGCTTATAAGGGAGAACAGAACATGAATTTCGTAAGAATTCATTCATTTTAAGTAATACTATTTTAAACTAATAAAAATTAATATAACCTAAAATGATAAGAAAATTAACATTTAATGTTTCAAATATAAATTAAATTAGATTAATATTATTATAAAAGCATTAATAATAATTAAATCAAGAAAATAAATCTATATAAAAGTTTTAATATAATACGTATAAATAAGAACGAAATCTAAAAAATAAAAATGAACAAAAATAGAACTATTAAAATAAAAAAGAACAAAAATTTATAAAAAATAAAGAAATGATAATCTTTTGTGCAGAAAAAATAAGCAAATTAAAATTATTGTAAAAATAATTAAGTATTACTATATTTACAAGAATAGTAATTCAAATTATATTTAATTTGTCTAAAATAAAAATGATTTTAACTAGAAAATTTATGAAAAATTATTAAGAAAATAGGTAGATACAAAAATGATATAATATAAAAAAATAAGATCAAAAAATAGATGAAAATAGATAAAACAGATAAAATAAATAAGAAAATAGATATAAAATAGATAAAATAAATAAAATAAATAAAAAAATAGATTAAAATAGATAAAACAGATAAAATAAATGGGAAAATAGATGAACAATATATTAAACTATTAGATTCTTTTCATTCCAAAGAAATTAATAGCTTCAACTAAATCTCTAAATAATTCAAGCTCTCGTTCTATAACATTTTCTTCAGTTAAAGTACCACTCATTTCTCCATCCACAGATAGTTTTTCTGGACCTCTTCCAACAACACGATCTATTCCATCTGCACTAAGGATTTTTTCAGCATCATTTTGATGAACAAATGCTCTTCCAGGAATAATAGCAGTTTTTTTTACATCTGATAAGTCTAATTCTTCTAAATCTTCTTTTGTAATAAGACAAGCAATATCTTTGTTTGTAGCTACTACATTAACATCATTAGTATCAAGTTTGTTGAATATTTCTTCTATATATGGAGCAGCAATTTTAGAAGTTATTATTGTAGCTTCACCAGTAATTTTTTGAATAAATTGAAGATAAATCTCATTTTCTGAAGATGCTAATGCAAATGGAGCACCAGTTTCTGGATCACAAACAGGAGTTCCAGTAACACGAATATTATACTCTTTATTTATATCTTCCACAAGTTTTCTAAATTCATCAACTGTATTAGAAGTTATATCTTCAACAATAGGTTCATTTCCTAAAATTAAACCTTCATTAGTTGTATTAGCAAATCTCATAAGAATTAAAGCTTTAGCACCCCAAGATTCAAGATCTGCACAAGTTTTATGAAGAATATCACCATCATTTACACCAGGAATTATAACTGTAGCTGCATGTAAGTCTGTACTTTCTGCAAAAATTCTAGCTGCTTTAAGAGATTCTTCAGGATTAGGATCTTTCATCCATTCACTTCTAAGCTTTGGATTTGATGAAAATAGGGTAAAAGTAACCTCATCAACCCCCTGATTAATTAATCGATTAGCTATTTCAGAATCATCAATACCTTTTCCACTTGTATAACCGAGATGCATTGGAATATCAAATTGGTGAAGAGTTCCAGTTAATTCTTCAAGATGAGGATAACAGCTAACATCCCCCCCACCACTAATATTGACTTTAAGGTCTTTGTCATTTGGATTAGTCATCATCAAAGTAGTTTGAACCTCATTCACTACGAAAAAAGGCATTTTAAATTCATTTTTTGTTTCAGTTACACCTTCACTACATTGAGGACATCCAATTTTGCCCGGAGAACAATCTTTACAACCTAAAGGTTCAATAGGTTTTACTTTTCTAAAATAACAATATTTACAGAATCCTCGACAATCTTTACCAGGAATTCCACCAACATCAGCTACAATTTGCATAATAATAGTCTCTTTTTCATATTATAAAAATATTTATAAATAATTTATAAATAATTTTATAATAATTTCTGAATAGTTTATAAATAGTTTATAATAATTTATGAATATTTTATAAATAATTTATGAATAATTTATGAATATTTATCTTTTTATAAATTAGTTATAATAATTAATTTATTATAAATAATATAATAATCATTTATTTTTTCTTCTTCAAGTGGAAAACAGCCATTTCAGCTGATGTACCTAATCTCATAGGAGGAGTCAAAGTACCAATACCATCAGAAACATACATATATTTACCATTATCCTCATAAAGACCTCTTAAATAAGGAAAAACCATTTTTACAAAGTAATTAAATGGGAAAAATTGACCACCATGAGTATGTCCAGATAAAACTAAATCTATTCCAATATCTTTAAATAGGTCCCACCCAACAGGAACATGGTGTAATAATATTGAAGTTTTGTTTAAATCAATATTGATTTCAAAATCTTTGCTATTTCTATTAGATTCTAAATTGACATCGATAGAATTATTTTCATTACTTTCAACATTAGGAATCTGATTACCTATATCAATATGTTCATGATCAAAATTATTAAAATCATTAGAACCAACAGAACCAACAGAATGAGAGAAATCAGCAAACTTTTTTGAAGTTTTAGAACTATCAGAATCTACATTTTTAGATACACTATTGGTAAATCCATTTCTACCAAAAGGAATTCCTATTAATTGAGTATTTTTAATTTCAATAGTTTGATTAGAAAGAATCCTAATATTCGCATTTTTTGCAGCTTTAATAACATTATCTATTCCTGGATAGAAGTCATGATTTCCTGGAGTGAAAAATATCGGAATTTTAGACTTAGCTAAAATTTCAAATGAATTTGGATAAATTGGCGAACTACCATCAGCTAAATCGCCAGTAATAACAACAAAATCAGCATTTACTTGATTAGGTTCATTAATTTTATTAACAATATTATTCAATAGGCGATCTCTTCTAATAGCACCAATATGAAGATCAGAAATATGAATAAATTTAAAGTCTTCATTTAAATTATCAAAAGATAGGTCAATATTTTTAATTGTGATTTTATCAGCATTATAAACAGCATAAATAGCTATTAACGTGACTGAAACCAATAAAACTATTCCAAAGAATATATCTGGAATATTTACAATCCATGAAATAATGTGCATAATAATTGTTAAAATAAGAAGATAAATTGATGTTCCTTTCCATATCTCAGATATTACAGCTAAAAAATGAGTTATTTGATTAGGATGAAGTCCTTGGACAACGGTAGCTAATAAATAGATCCCAGCAATAATTAAAGTAAGTGGAAGTATTAATGAACTTCCAGCACCATCAAATAGATTTGAAACTAAAGTAAATAGCAAATAAATATAAATTGCATAGAGCACTGTAAAAAAAGGCCCATTCATTATTAATCTTCTAGTTTTTATATCCAATTAATCACCATTAAATAAGAATCAATTATATTATAAATCTCATAATATTACTAAATAATAATCGAGTAAAGTAGTAAATAATAAATTGCTTAATATTTTATAAATTTTATAAATTTTATTAAAATTTCATAATAATATTATTTATAATAATATTATGTATTCTATATTTTATAATATTTATTAAAATATTTAAAAAACAATTAAATAATCACTAAGAAACATTTTATCATATATATATTTATTATATATTTTATGGATATTATTTTTACTAATATTTTTACTAATATTTAAATTAAATCAAAATATTACAAATTTATTATAAAAAATACTAAAAAAATACTAAAAAAATACTAAAAAAGTACTGAAAAAGTTAAAATATACTAAAAGTAGTAATAAATTACTAAAATTAATTAAATATAATATAAAAAATACTAATAACTTAAATAAATAAAATCAATGAAATAATTATAAAATAAAATAAATATAAACTGCAAAAATAAAATAAAAAATTCAGCGAAAAAGCTGAATTATTAATTTATCAAATATTATTTTTTTGATTCATTATATATTAGTCCAATAGCTCTTGATCTGAATACAAGTAAAAATGCTGGAACAATTAATAAATAAGCTATTATACCAATTATTGGAATAAATATAACTAAAGCAGCTACTAAAGAAATAAGTATTACAATTATATAAAGTAATATAAACCAAATAATATAATTTCCCCAGCCTATTTTTGAGATTGTGTTTGAAATTTCTCCAAATTCAAAAATTGATCCTAATTTACCAGTTTCAGCTAGTCTTCCCATAGCTATAATTGCAAATAATGAAAATATTATAGATAGAATAACAGTTACAGTATGAACAATGAACATTGAAAAGCCAAGAGCACCCATATATACAGTGGACATCATATAAGGTATTTGAAGTCCATTTGTCTGATTATAAAGGTTTAATGTTTGATTAAGAGAGGATGCATTTGATACTCCTAAAAGATAATATAAAACAATTGCAACAATAATAGGTATTATCATATAAACAATGCTCAAAATTAAGACTTTAAAACCATCGATAATATTTTCAGACCATTCAAATTCAGGTAACTGTCTTTTTTGACCTTCAACAGAAACATTTGGATTAACTATAGTATCTTTTATAACACTAAGACCATATCCATAATACACCAATCCAATGATTATTGAAAATATTGCAGTTATTGCTCCAAAAATAGCTACTGCAATAAACTGACCAAAAATTGCGCTAATTCCAGTTAAAAAGGCCAGTATAAGAATTCCAAAAATTAAAAGACCTAAAATTGTAATTTTGCCCCAATCCCCAGTGGAATATTTGAAAGCATCTTTAAAAATTTCCGTAACATCCATTTTATCACTCCAAATTTTATCTTTATCTATTAAATAAAAAATGATTTTAATTAATAATATAATACAGCACTAAATATAGCAATAATATAGCTCTAAATACAGCTCTAAATATAACTTTAAAAAATATTTTTAAACATTTTTACTTCTCTATAAATTAAACCAATAATTCTTCCATAAAAAATTGTTATAAATGGTAAAATAGCTAAGAAAAATATTATAAGACCTATAAATGGGATAACTGAAACTACTGCACCAATAATCAAAATAACAAATGAAATAATTAATAAAAGTATAGCTATTATTAAATAGTTTTTCCATGAGATTTCATTAATATCCTTAATGATTTCTTTAAAATTAAATACAGACTTTATACTATTTGTATCAGCTAATCTCGCAATAGCTATAATTAAAAATAAAGTAGTTAATATAAAAAGAATAGCTCCAATAACAGCCAATGATATTAAAATATTGGTATTTAAAGATATATTAGACAGTTGAATAATATTGGACATTGTTTCAGGACCATAATTCAGATAAATTGCTAAAAGTTTAGTAAGACCATTTAAAGCTCCTGTAAAATAAGCTATTATTAAAGTTATAGCTAAAGGCACTATGTAATATATTATAGAAATAAATAATATTTTAATTCCATCAATAATATTTTTAATAATATTAATAGAAGGAATATTAGAATTATATGATTCTTCAGAATTAATTAATGAAACATCTAAATTAGTTATTGTATCTCTAACTATAGAGAGAATATATCCTAAAACAATGAGAAAAACAACAATTCCAAAGATATTTGAAATAAAATATAAAATTTTTGTAGCTAAAATTTGATTTAAAGCTATTGTAATTGAAGGTGAGAGGGATAAAAGCCCATCTATAAAAAATAAAACTCCTAAAGTCAATAATTTATCAATATCTTTAGTAGGATAAGTTAATGATTCACTGAAAAGTTCTGAAATTTCCATACTACACCTTTAATATATAATCATTTAATCTATTGAACTATTCTGAATTAATGTATAATTATTTTATATATTTATGAATAATTATTATTAAACTTTGCTAATTTTAAATAAATACATATATATTGATAAAAAAGTTTGAAAAATACTAGAATCACAAAAAATATAAAATATAAACAAAATAGAAAAAATAATTAAAAAATAAACAAAAGTAATCAAATATAAACAAAATAGAAAAAACAAAATAAAAGAAATAAGTTAAATAAATAACTTATTCTTTTGATTCATTATATACTAAACCAAGAGCTCTAGCTGCAAACATATCTGCATAAGGTCTAAGGATTAACATTACAATTATAATTCCAATATATGGAATGATTGAAACAACACCAATAACAGTATTAATAACGACGAAAAGTATTATTGCATAAAGAACAACCCATATAATGTAATTTGCCCATCCAATTTCACCAATCTTATGAAATACATCGATTATATTGACAGCTTTACCTAAACTTTCAGTTTCAGCTAATACAGCAACAGCTGCTAAGAATAGTAATGAGAATACTAAGAAAAAGATTCCTCCAATTACGAAAACCATTAAAAAGCTAAAAGCCGCTGCAGATGATAAAGCTTGAGGTATTGCATTTGGCCCATACATAACATAATATAATGCTAATTGGTAGATGTAATTAAATGCACCAGTAGCATAAGCTACTATTAAAGTTACTAAAGCAGGGATTATATAGTAAATAAATCTTAAAACAAGAACTTTAAGTCCATCAACAAAATTTTTAACCCAATCAAAAGCAGGAACATCACCATCAACATTATTGATTGATTTTCTAGTTATACTTAAAGTATATCCCCATAGTATCAAACTAATAATAAACAGCAGAATGAATGAAATAGCTGCTACAATAGCTGCACCTAAGTAGTCACTTAATGCAATTCCAAATAATTGCAAAATAGCAATAAAACTCATTATAATAATGAGTACACCAAATATCAATAATTTATCCCATTCTTTCGTTGGATAAATTAATGAGTCTTTAAAAAGTCCTACGATATCCATATTTTCACCTCATATATACCAAAAATAATTTTTTGATGTTATTTGGTCTGTTGAATATACTTTATAAAGTTATCTAAAAAGATAGGCTAAAATGAAAATATCTAAAATTAATTAGTATACCAACTATCAAAAAATAATGAATAAAAATTAAAAAGAAAAAATAAAAGAGTTAGATAAATAAAAAAATAAAAAATAAATCATACATAATGAAAAAAGAAATTAAAAAATAAAAAATAACTATATTAAATAATAATATAGTTAATATTGACTAATTATTAATCGAATATTAACAAATTATTAAATTATCAAAGCTATTTGAATAATTTATTCTTTTGATTCGTTATATATCAATCCAAGAGCTCTAGAGCTGAATATTGTAAGATATGGAGTAATCACAAGTACAGATATTATTCCAATAATAAATCCGAGTAGTGGAACTGATCCCAAAGCTCCTACAATTGCTTGGATAATGAATATAATCACATATAAAAGAATAAACCATACAATATATTTTCCCCATCCTATTTTACCAATGTCTTGGAATACATCTCCCAAGCTAACTGCAGCCCCTAAACTATTAGTTTCAGCTAATTTTGCAATAGCTATCATCAATAACAATGAGAATATTATAAACAATATAATTGCTACAACAGCTACAATAATAGCACTAGTTTGAAGATCTGCAATTAATTGTGGTGGAATCATTGTTGCATTTGTTGCAGTTATAGTCGCATTTTGTGAAGCTGCTGTAAAACTTTGTAAAACATAATTCCAAAGAGTTGCAAACTGTTCAAAGAATCCAGTTAAGTATGCTACAAGTAAAGTTATTGCTACAGGTATTATATAATACACAATGTGTACAATAAAATATTTAATACCATCTATAAAGTTTTTCATCCATTGGAATTCAGGTAAATCATCAGAGCGAGAAATTGTTTCCCTTGTTACACTCAAAGAATAACCGTAAATAATAAACGTTAATACTATAAGTAAAATTACAAAGATTACTCCTAAAACAGCAGTCAAGATAGGTTGTCTAAAAATAGCAGAAACCCCTAACAAAATCGCAAAAATACTTGGTATTAATAACAAAACACCCAATATTATCACTTTCACCCAATTTCCAGCAGGATATTTCAAAGAATTTTCAAAAAGTTCCGTAATATTCATTTTATCACCTCATTAAATATATCCCCAGATACTACAGAATATACTATAATTTATAGAATATACTATAATCCAAAGAATATACTATAATTATATTATATATAACAACTTATTAATAAATGTATCTAATATCTAAGAATGTTTTATAGATGATATAAAAATTTAATCACCATTTCTTTAAAATCATGTATTTTTGTGATTAATATATTTTTGATATGTTAATTAATATATCAATATTCAATTTTTTAATCAATCAGAGGTTTTTGAAAATATATTATTACAGATATATTATTACAAACAACTGTTATAAGTAATTATAAGAATAAAATAAGAATAAAAATATTATTATAAAGAATATAAATAATATAAAGATAATATTACTAATTAAATAACCAATGATTCAATAATAGCTTTTAATTCTTCAATTCCAATATCAGATTTAATACCAATTGGACTAAAATGAGTTTTTATAGCTAAAAATCCTTCTTTTTTTAGTGAATCTATAACTTTATCTAACTTAGGTGCACTAATTTTAAGATTTCTGCAAATCACATGAATGTCATAAAAAGTAATTGGAGCATCAGATTCTTCTAAACAACTGTTTAACAATTTTAAAACCTTTTTTTCTGTATTAAGTTGTTTTTTATTAGATTTATTTTCATCTAAGTTCGAATTATTAGAATTATCTTCATTTAGTTTGGAATTATTAAAGTTATCTTCATCTAAATCAGAATTATTAGAGTTATCTTCATTTAGTTTGGAATTATTAAAGTTATCTTCATCTAACTTGGAAATCATATTAGCTATGAAATCATGATCTTGAAGTTTTCCAATCCAAAGTGGACCTGCAATAACTAGTTTTTCTCCACAAATTGGGCAAATTTCTGGAATGGGACTAGCTAACCCAGTAATCGCTTTTCTATACAAACATTTTTTACAATGAATGATATGGCCAATATTTTCAGCTAAAGATTCATCAGTAGCTGCTGAACCTTTGTTAATTTTAAGATAAAGTCTCATATAATGTTCACTACTATGAGATAGCTTAATACCCTCAATATATTTTTTATATTTAGCAAGAGTCAAAGCAACAAAACCCGCTAATATTCTAATTCCATTTTCATGGCAATATTCACTTTTATAAGGTTTAGCATTGTATTTCCTAATACAAGGTTCTTTATATGTTCCACAAAGAGCTGATGTATCAGTAGCTGTAACACAGAGAAGAGAATCTTTTTTAAGAGAATAGCTAGCAGAATCAATAAAATATGATGGAGTTCCAAATGGATCAATATCAATTACATCAAATATCCCCCTATTTTCACGAAGCATGATGTTAGCTTCTTTTTGGTGAATCTCGATTTCTACATTGTTAATTAATGCATTGTCTTTTGATTGTTCAACAGCTAGAGAGCTAATATCATTGACAAAAACTTCTCCAACACCATCAATTTCTTTTTTGTAACGAATAGCCCGTATTCCACTTCCACCAAAGACATCACAGATATTTATCTCTTTTTCAATTTCTTCTTGAAATGTTTGAAGAGCCAGTATTGATATATCCCTATTTAACTCCATTCGAGAATTATAAAAAACAGGAGCGCTAGCTGAAACTTTTTCGAATTTAGGAACATGAATTTCTACTAATCCTTCTTTAATTATTTCTATATCTTGTTTAAGCATAGCTAACTCCACTTTTTAATTATTTATAGATTATTATAATCATGAATTTTAAATATTATTTTATAATATTATAATTTTAAACTATAATTCTAAACTATAATTTTAAATACAATTTTAAATATTATTATAAAATTGTTATTATTATATAATATTATTATAAATATTTATTTTATAAATATCCATAGTATTTTATAAGTGTTTAAAGTACTATCATAATAGTTTTGTAAATTCATTAGCTTATTAAATTTTATAATATTATATATTATAATATGAATATGTATTATTATTTATAAAATTTATAAAGAAAGTAATTTTTATAAACAAATTAATTAAATTTTTATTATTAAATTATATTTTTCATATATTATTTATTATTAAAAATTTTATTAAATAATAGATTTATAATTATTTTTAAATGAATAAATAAAATATATTTTAAAATAAGTAATACTTGCATTTATATTTAATAATAATGTGTAAAAGTATATTAATAAAGATTAAAATAGATATGAATAAATATAATTAAATATATTTATAATATAAATTTTTATATTAAATATAAGGTTTATCCTATTTATCATATTCTAATTCATTAAATTCTAAGATTAATTTTAATTCTGAAATTAACCTTATTAGTGTTTTTATATTTATATAGAATTTTATTAAAATAATTATTATTAATTATAATATAAATTATTAGTAATAATATAATTAATCAATACAAATTAAATTAATTAAATCATACAAAATAAAGGTGTAGCTATGTCACAAATTCGAATTCCAATTGCAAACCCAATCATCGGAGAAGAAGAAATAGAAGAAGTTGTAAAAGTTTTGAAATCAGGTTTTATTGCACAAGGCCCTAAGGTAGCTGAATTTGAAGAAAAATTTGCAGAATTTGTAGGTTCAAAATATGCAATAGCTACTAGTTCAGGTACAACTGCTTTACATGTAGCTCTTCTTTCTTGTGGAATTGGTGAAGGAGATGAAGTTATAACAACTCCTTTTACATTTGCAGCTACTGGAAATTCTATTCTTTATACTGGAGCTAGACCTGTATTTGTGGATATTGATGAAGATACATTTAATATAGATCCTGAAAAAATTGAAGCAGCTATTACTCCTAAAACAAAAGCTATTATGCCAGTGCAATTATATGGACAATCTGCAGACATGGATAAAATTAATGAAATAGCTAAAAAACACGACCTTTATGTGATTGAAGATGCTGCACAAGCTCATGGATCTGTTTATAATGATAAAAAAGTAGGAAATATGGGAGATATAGCTTGTTTTAGTTTTTATCCTACAAAAAATATGACCACCAGTGAAGGTGGAATGATAACTACTAATAACCAAGAGTTAGCTGAAAAAGCTAAGATGTTTAGAGCTCATGGTGAAACAAACAGATATGAACATGCAGTTCTTGGATACAATTTCAGAATGACAGATATAGCTGCAGCTATTGGTATTGCACAACTTAAAAAGATCGATGGGTTCAATCAAAAAAGGATTGATAATGCTAGCTATCTTACAAAAGAATTAGAGGAAGTTGATGGAATATCAACTCCTAAAGTTCTTGAAGGAGTAAAACATGTTTATCATCAATATACTATAAGAGTGGAAACTGGAAATAGAGATGAATGGGTGAAATTCCTAAATGATAATGGAATAGGTACAGGTATTCATTATCCAATCCCAATTTATCAACAAGAACTTTATGTTGAGTTAGGTTATAATGATAATCTTGAAAAAACTGAAAAAGCAGCTAGTTCTGTTATTTCTCTTCCAGTCCATCCAAGTGTAACTAAAGAAGATTTAGCTACTATTATCAAGGTTTTAAGAGAAGCTTCAGCTAAATTTAGCTGAATAGCTTTTAATTTTTATAATCTCAATTATTTTTTTTATTTATATTTATTTAGTTTTTTATTTTATCAGTGAAAAATTATCTTGATTTTATTTAATATTTTTATTTGATAAATCAACCTTATTTTATCATTGCATTAACAGTATCTACTTTATCTTTTAATCCACGAGTATCTTTATCTCTTCTATCATCTATCTTTAAGACAGCAAATACTCTATTAGCTCCAACTTTAAAAACAGCTTCTTGAGCAGCTTGAACAGCTTCATAAAGTTCATCAAGATTTTCAGCTTCAATTTGAGTTCCCATTCCAGTAAGTTCATAGCTAAGTCCAGAATCTTTAATAGCTTGAACAGCTACTGAAACATAATCACCTAAATCAGTTTCCTCAGTTCCAATTGGAACAATACCAAAATCTACTGTTATCATATTTACATTTTTATATTTTATTTCTAATAAATTTTTTTAAATAAAAAATATGATTGATAAAAACTTGTATAATTTATTCAATGATAATATAAAAATATTATACTTTATATATCAATTATTGATGTATCAACTATTGTTGAAAATAAAATAAAATAAAAATAATAATTGTAAAATTAATAAAAAATGATAATAATAAATAAAAAAAGAAAGGATAAAAAGAATTAATTTATCCTTTAAAATGTTATTTTTAGTGTTTTAGGCTTATTGATTTTTTGTTGTTAGCTAGTATTATTTCTTTGTTTTTGTTTTTGGGATCGATTTGGAAGTGTGCTATGCAGTATCTGTGATTTGCTTTATCTGGGAAGTAGCTGACGATTATTGATATTTTCTTGCCTGGGACTATTGATTTGATTTTGATGTATTTGGTTTTGATTTTAACTCCGTTTCTCATATGGAAAAGAGCTAAAACAGTAGATTTAGATTTTAAACTTCCTTTATTAGCTATTGTAACTTTATATGTGGACACTTTTTTCCTGAAAG
>NZ_JAHLZE010000008.1 GCF_020148105.1 Methanobrevibacter sp. TMH8 | reverse complement strand
AATCAAGGTGAAAAAACAAACATAAAGGTAACTTTAAAAGATACTGATGGAAACATATTGAAAGGTAAAAAGATTTCATTAACTATTAACAAGAGAACTTATACAGCAACTACAAATAATAAAGGAATAGCTGTCTTCAAAGTAGCTGGTTTGAAAGGTGGAAATCATAAGTTTTCTGTGAAATTCCAAGGAGACAGCAACTACAACTCTCTAGTTGTTTCAAAAATTCAAAAAGTCGTTTCTAAAACTGATTTAGCTCTCGTTTCTATTAAAAAAGTAAAATCATCTAACAAACAGAATCCTAAATACAAAGTTACAATAATTAACAAAGGAAGCTTAAAATCTAAACCTACAACTTTATCTATTTTCCATATTAGAAAAGGGATAAAAATTAAAGCTAAAAATTTCAAAGTAAAATCAATTGCTCCAGGTAAAAAAATATCATTAATTGTTGACTATTACCCAGATAGAACTAAACACAGATACTGCATAGCTTATTACACTTTAGATCCAAAAAACAAAAACAAAGAAATCATATACACAAACAATAAAAAATCAATTAGCTTAAAACATTAAACAAAAAATATATAATTTTTTATAAAACTCTTAAATTTGATTCATTTTTTTTAAGAGTTTTAATTTTATTTTATTTTTTAAGACTTATTTTTTTTAAAGAATTTTTTTATATTTATATATTTTATATTTAAAAATAAAATTAAGAATATAAAATAAAATATAATATTATACAATATAATTCGTTTATATCTAAAAATAGTAATTAATAATATAGTATATGTTCTTATAGTGGCTTTATATTCTCATATAAAGTATCTCTTAAAGCAGGAGTTCTCCCAATATCTTTAATAATTTCTTTTAAGGCTCCAGTTTCTGTTCTGACTCCATGTGAAGCTCCAGCTGATTTAGATATGTTTTCTTCTCCAAGAGTTCCACCCATGTCATTAGCTCCAGTTAAAAGTCCAGTTTGAGCGAATTTAAATCCTAATTTAACCCATGAAACTTGTATGTTTGGAATAAGGTCTTGAAACATTAGTCTAGCTATTGCATAAACTTTAAGATCCTGGACTCCTGTTGCTCCAGGATTTGATTTTCCTGTTTTATATATTGGAGCTTTTTCATGCATAAATGTAAGAGGTACAAACTCTGTAAACCCTCCAGTTTCTTTTTGAATATTTCTAAGAATGTCCATGTGTTTTACTCTATCTTCAAAAGTTTCTACATGTCCATACATCATAGTACAAGTTGTTCTAACTCCAACTTTATGAGCAGTCTTAACTACATCTTCCCATTCACTAACTGTGAGTTTTCCATTACATATGACTTTTCTAACATCATCAACTAAAATTTCAGCAGCTGTTCCAGGCATACTTCCAAGCCCTGCTCGCTTTAACATTTTTAATGTTTCTTCTACTGAAATTCCAGCTTTCTTAGATCCATAATATATTTCCATTGGTGAAAATGCATGTAAATGTACATCAGGACATTCTGCTTTTATACTTTTAACTATATCTTCATAAAAGTATGCATCAACATCTTCATGAAGTCCACCTTGGATACATAATTCTTTTGCACCATTTTTATGAACTTCTTTAGCTATATCTACAAGTTTATCAATACTTATAAAGAAAGAATCATTATCTCCTTCATTTCTTTTGAATGCACAGAAACCACAAGTTCCACTACATATATTCGTGAAGTTAATATTCCAATTATCAATAAAAGTTACATTATTCCCAACGATATTTTCTCTTACTAAATCAGCAGTAGCTATCAATGCATTAATGTCTTTTCCTTTCACATTCATTAAATGCACTGCATCATCATAAGATATTGCTTCATCAATACTTTTTTCTAAGATTTGTCCTGTTTTTTCACTTATATTTAGCTTGGAAAACATATTTTTATATTATTATATCATAATATTAAAAGTTTCTATTCATGATTTCTATAAAATAATAATAAATTAAAATATTTTTTATTATTTAATTTATTAATAAAATTTTCAAAGTTTTTAAATATTATTTTATATTTCTTTCTTATTTTTACCTAAATTATTTCTTCATAATTTTTAAAGATTCAAATCTTTTAAATGAATCTTTCATTCGTTTTATTGGACTGTTTATTTTAGTTTTAACATTTATCAGCTATTTATAAGTTAATTTCATTGTTTCACTATAATTTTCATTGAATTTTTTTATAAGCATTATTAACCTTATTTTTTCACGATAAACACAATTATATCTTATTTTTTCTAAATAAAGGATTTTAAACGGAATTAATACAATGATTTTTTAGTAGTTAATATCATTTATTTTTTCAATTTCAGAATAGTATATGTCTAATTTTAATAACTTCGGTTTATTAATTTTTAATTGAATTATTGTAATATACATAAGATTATTTTCAAAATATACTTAGTTATTATTAGTCTAAAATCGACACATTTATATAGTAAGTAGTACAACTTTAAATTGGAGGTGAAAATATGAGTGAATTACCAATCGCACCTGTAGGTCGTATATTAAAAAATGCCGGTGCACAAAGAATTAGTGATGACGCAAAAATTGCATTAGCAGAAGCACTAGAAGAACAAGGTGAAGCATTAGCTAAAAGTGCTGTTAGCTACGCTCGCCATGCCGGTAGAAAAACTGTAAAAGCTGAAGATATAAAATTAGCTATTAAATAAGTAGGTTTTGACTATTGGCCGACTCTGGCCAATTTTCTTTTTTTTTAGCAGTATTTTTATACAGCTAACTAATTTTATACTTTAAAATTTTTAATTATTACTCTTTATATATTTTTAAGAGTATTTACTACTTTATAACCTGTCCATCCTTACCTATATTAGAAAGGATTAACTAACTTTTCGCTTTTGAGAAATTAGTATTAATTACAATATTTATTCAAGTATTTATTGTATTTATTGAAGATTTATAATATTCTTATACCTTATGAAAATAAAATTTTTAAAAATAGAAAAAATAATAGATTTTTTTTTAACTTTTGAAAATAAAAAATAGAAAAGGTTATATATGAATTAAACTAAATCTAAACAAGGTATAGGGCCGGTGGTCTAGGGGTATGATACCGCCTTGACATGGCGGTGATCACGAGTTCGAATCTCGTTCGGCCCATTTGCCGTGGTAGTTCAGTTGGGAGAACGCTAGACTGAAGATCTAGATGTCGCTGGTTCAAGTCCGGCCCACGGCATTCTTTTTTTACTTATTTTTCCCAAATGTTTTTATTAGTTTATCACTATTTATTTAAAAATACTTTAAAAATATTTATCACTTTTTTTTGATATTCTTTTTAGCTATTTTTTATTTTCCAATTTCTATTTTTCTGCTAATTCTTTGAGTTTTTGCAGTGCTTTTAACCACATGTCTTGCATCATTTCCTTAAATTCTTCAACTACATCCATATCAATTGAAACTTCTGTGGCACTGTTTATTTCCTTGAATGTATAATTTTCAAACATACCTGTCCATTCAGCTTCTTTTTCTTTTCCATCCTCTATCTCGCCTCTATGTTCAATGGAAATATATTCATATGGTCTGTTTTCTTTTATTTTACTTACCATTCCACTTGTCTTTCCTTTTTCATCAGGTGCAAGGAAAAGAATTTTACTTCCTTCACTCCAATCCCCAATGTAATAAGAACCAGGCATAAATACATCGGTCCATAATGGATAAGTATCCTTACCTAACATTATATCCCAAACTTTTTCTTTTGGTGCGTTTATAATGACTGACAAATATATTTTTTCCATAATTTTTCCTCCATTCAAATATAATTTCATCCTATATTTTAAAATTAATTTATATAATTTAGATAAATTCTTTGTTTTCTTTATATATTAGTATCCTATCCAATCAGAATTATTTAACTAATTACAAAACCATACTGAAATGTTAATGTTGTTCCTTCTTTTAGTAACATTCAATTTTTCTTGTTTTATTATTTACCTCATAATATCTTATAAAAAATTTAGTTCTTAATTTAATATTAAATTTCAATTTCTTTTCAAAAATCCGATAACTTTATCAAAACTAATTCCTCCTTCATAATATAGATTTTGATGTTTCAAAATCAATAATATAAGACTTAAGTATTGATGTTTAAAAAATTATTATGTTATACTTATTTTAATATTTTATAATTATTATTTTTTATTTAATATTTTATGGTATTATTTATGTGTTTTATATTAATTAAACATTCAAAATATTATATTCATTTGAAAAAGATATTTAATTAATAATATAATATAGTAATTTTAATATCAAGAATCTTATATTTTTAATAATTTGTATTTAAAAATTAATTTCGATGAAGAATGAGGGATTTTGTAGAAATGAATTTTTTATAAATTAAAAATAATTCTTAATTGCTAATTTGTTATTAATTAAACGTAAGATTGTAATTTAATTATCTAAATGTATTCTTAAATCATCTTGTTCAAGTCCGGCCCACGGCATTCTTTTTTAGAATGTTTTAATTATTTTTAATAGCTTTTTTTTATTAATTTGGGAAAATAATACTATTTGCCATTTGCATTATTAAATTTCTGTTACTACTTGTTTCAATTATCATGCCCATATCTTTTTTATTATTGCTAACCATTATTATTGTGTAATTTTTATCATCATTCAAAATATATACTTTTGAATTGTTGTTAAGGTCTTTTATTTTTATTTCAGAGACATCCCTATCTTTATTATAAGATGAAAAAAATTCTTCAATATTTTTGTAAGTACTATTTTTAGAATTATATGGTGTTATCCATATTGCTTCTCCACTTCCTCCTGAATATGTGTTGGTTCCTGGATTAATATTGAATAATGTTTCTGCTGGAACACTAACATTGATTTCATCAAAAGTCATATTTTTCATTAATGGATGTTCATCAATGAGATAAAAACTTGAACCAAAAGCAAATATACTAGAAATGAATATTCCAATGATTATTAAAATTAAATATTTATTTTCCATTTTTAATCCCTTATATTAAGTTGTATACTTCTATATTTAGCAAATAATCATATAAATATAGCTTTTAAAATAATTTGATTATTATTTTATTGTGAAATTGTGTAATGTATGTATATCTTCTATTTTTTAAATATTTTCTTATTTTGTTTTGAATTATACGGATTTTTTGTATTTAACTAACTTTTAAATATTATTTGTGCAAAATAGAATTAGATAATCAATATTATTTAAATATTATGTCGATTAAACCTTGATATTACTACTTAACAACTTTAAAGTTATTAAGTAGGAAAAATTAATTCAAATAGAATTAATTTTTAGCCTTGCCTAAAAATTTAGGTAATGAAAAATATATTAAAGGGGAGTGAATATTAAAAATGAAAATAATAAATAAAAAGTTAATATTAATATTATTAATGTTAATCACATTAATCGTGTCGATTGGCTCAATTTCAGCAGTTGAATCAGTTAATGTAACAAATTCTGGAAGTATTCAAGATGCTATTGATAGTATTGATAATGGTGTAATTAATCTTGAAAATAAAACATATGCTGGTGAAAATAACACAAAACTTATAGTGAATTCAAGTAAAAACATTACAATTCAAAGTAAAGATCCAAATAAAAAATCAACATTAGACTATGAAAAAATTTCAAATTATATCCAAAATAATGGAAATTTAACATTAATTAACCTAATAATAAAGAATGCTGGATGGAATTTCAATGGAATGGTAGAAAATAGTGGAAGTTTAACATTAATAAATTGTACATTCCTAAACAATGAAGGACACAATGCCGGAGCCATAAATAGTATTTATGGTTCTACTTTATATGTTTATAACACTATATTTTCTAATAATGAAGCAAATTTTGGAGGAAGTATAAAAAATAGTGGATTTGCATATATTTTCAATTCTACATTTATAAATAATATTGCAAATAATGGTGGAGCGATTTATAATGATGATTATTCTGGGGAAATGAATATTAATGGTTGTACTTTCATTAATAATACTGCTGAAAATGGAGGTGCAATTGCTGGAAAAGGAATGATAAAAGATAGTTTGTTTGAAAATAATAATGCAACTTATGGTGGAGCAATATATCTATCTGGTGGTATTTTTGATATAATCAACTCAACTTTTAGAAACAATAATGCAACTTATGGTGGAGCAATAGCTGCTCAATTTAAATACGTAGGAGCACCACAAACAGGATCTTTCTATGTAAAAAGTTCTAATTTTTATAACAATACTGCTACCTATGGTGGAGCCATATTTAACTATGGAAATAATCTAAATATAACTCAATCAAAATTCCAAGATAATACTGCAAATGATGGTGGAGCTTTATATATACCAGAAATTAAAAATTTAACTAATTATAATATTAATGTTTCTATGAGTATTGAATCATCTAACTTTACAGATAATAAAGCTAATTATTATGGTGGGGCAATATATAATAATGCAACGTTAAATACTACAAATTCTAGCTTCATTAGTAATACTGCGGATTATGGTGGTGCAATCTACAATAATAATTCTAATATAAATGTGTCTAATTCTAGTTTTAATAATAACCAAGCAGATTATGGTGGCGGTATTTATAATGACGGTACTATGTTTGTAAGTGGTAATTCTATAGAGGGTAATATTGCAAGAAGTTTGGGTAATGAAATTTATAATACTGGTAATATGAGTGTTTTAAATTTAACTTTCATTGATAATTCTACATGGATTGTTAAAAATGGAGACATTATTTCTATGTATGTTACCTTAACTGATGATATGGGAAATCTTATTACTGGAGGAAATATATCATTTTATGTTAATGGAATTTTCATTGCAAATTTAAATGTGGTTGAAGGAAAAGCCAATGTAACTTATACAGTTAATCAATCTGGTGAACTTCCTGTAACTGGAAACTATGGTACTATATATGGGGGCATATATAATACTATCAATATAAAAAATGGTTTATTAAGTGATAAAATAAAAACTAATATTTCAGTTGATGCACCAAAAAATAATACATTGAATAAACCGTTTAATATTACAGGCACAGTAACTGATAAAAACAATAATCCAATAAGAAACGTAACAGTGACCATAACTATTGATAATGTGGATTATGTTGTTGTTAGTGATAATTTTGGTAGGTATAGTTTGAGTTATACCCCAACTAAAACAGGACAATTAAATATTTCACTAAATTATTCAGGAGATGAAATTTATTCATCTTCAAGTAATAGTTTGTTAGTATTTGTGGAAAATAGTACGATACCAGAACCTAATAATAATAATAATAATAATAGTAATAATAATAGTAATGCTAATACTGATTATGATAACAATATTAATAATATTAATAATATTTTTGATGAAAATAATTCAAGTGACAATTCAGATGTTTATGCATCTATGAAAAATACAGGAATGCCATTAGTAGCTATTTTATTAGTTTTATTAGTTAGTTTAGGTTTAATTGCTAGAAGGAAATTATAATTTTTAAAGGATAATTTATTTTTTTATCCTAATTTTTTTATTTTTTTTAATTACTCATTTTATTATAATTTTTTAATTATTTATTTAAGGTTTTTAGTTTGATTTCGGTATTTTTTATAACTATTTATAACTATTTATCACTCTTTTTCGCTGTTATTTAAAATCCAACTCAAAATAAGGGAATGTCCAAAACTAGCATATTTAAATACTTGAATATTATATTAAATAATATTTATTCCTATTCTAAAAGAATATATAATTATATTAATTATATTAACTATATTAATTATATTAATTATATTAAATTTTATTAATTTTTATTAATATTAATGATAAAGTGATATAATATGTTCGATAAACTGCATATTTCTCTTAAAACCCAAAAAATTTTAGAAAAATCTCTTGATGAACCTCTTTCTAAAGAAGATGCAAACCATTTAATAAATGTTAATGGTTCTGATTTGTTTGCTTTAATTGCAACAGCTGATTATTTAAGAAAAGAAATAGTTGGTGATGATGTAACTTTTATTAATAATTGTAATATCAATTTTACCAATGTTTGCACTGTTAAATGTGGTTTTTGTGCTTTTGCACGTGATATGGAAGATTCAGATGCTTATATTTTAAATGATGATGAAATATTAAAAAAAGCTTCTCAAGCTGTAGAAAATGGAGCTAGAGAGTTTTGTCTAATGGGTGGTGTTCTTCCTGATGCAGATATTGAATATTATGAAGATTTACTTAAATTATTAAAAAATGAATTTCCAAATGTTTTAATCCATGGTTTTTCCCCAACTATGATTTATGATGCTGCTTTAAAATCTGAAATGAATATTGATGATTCATTTAAAGCCTTAAAAAAAGCTGGATTAGACACTTTACCTGGAACTGCAGCAGAAATTTTAACAGATAGGTCAAGGAATTTAATTTGTCCTTCAAAAGTAAATGTTTCAAAGTGGATAGATATTGTAAAATCTGCTCATAATATTGGGATTCCAAGTTCAGCTACAATGATGTATGGGCATGTAGAAAATATCCAAGAACGTATTGAGCATTTAGATATTTTAAGAAATATTCAATTAGAAACTAAAGGATTTACTGAATTTATTCCTATGACTTTTATGTATGAATACTCTCCAATCTTTAATCAAGGTGAGAAAAATTTAGGTGCAACAGGTACAGAAGATTTAAAATTATATGCAGTATCTAGATTAATGTTTAGAGATTTAATTCCTAACATACAGGTGTCTTGGGTCAAAATGGGTTTTAGATTTGCTCAAATATCTTTAACAGCAGGAGCCAATGATTTAGGAGGTACATTAGGTGGTGACGAATTATCTGAAGCTTCAGGAGCTCCAGATGGTGTTGATACTTCTATTGAAAATCTATGTAATATTGTTAAAAATATTGATAGAAGGCCTATTGAAAGAAATTCTAAATATACGGAATTTTATCCTATTACTTATTAAGTGAAACAATAGAATAAGTATACATGATGAAATATTTAAAAGGTTTAAAAATAATAAATATGATTTAATTAAAAATGATTTAATTAAATATGATTTAATTAAAAAATAAACTAATGTACAATTATTCAAGCTGATTTTTTAAATGAAGAAATAATGATAAATTCGATGTAATAATATGCAATCAAGAGCTTTTAAGTATTATAATTTCTTATAAAAATGGTGTTTATTTATGTGTACAGCAAGTAATTATTTAACTGATGACCATTATTTTGGTCGTAATTTTGATTATGAAATCTCATATAATGAAAGAGTAACAATAACTCCTCGTAATTATAAATTTAAATTTAGAAAAATTGAGGATATTGATTCTCATCATGCAATTATTGGAATTGCTGCGGGTATTGATTCATATCCTTTATATTATGATGCTTGTAATGAAAAAGGATTAAGTATTGCTGGTTTAAACTTTCCAGATAATGCAGTTTACAGAGAATATGAAGATGGAAAGATTAATTTAACTCCTTTTGAATTTATTCCATATTTACTTGGAAAAGCTGCTAATCTTAATGAAGCAGAAGAATTGTTAAGTGATATTAATTTAGTTAATATCAATTTTTCTGATGAACTTCCATTATCTCCTCTCCACTGGATGATTTCAGATGATTCAGGAGCTATTGTTGTTGAACCCTTAAATGATGGTTTGAAAATTTATTATAATCCTATAGGTGTTTTAACTAATAATCCTCCATTTGATAAACAATTATTTTATTTAAATAATTATATTTCTCTTTCAAATAAAAATCCTCAAAATACTTTTGGTGGAAATATTAAATTATTTGATTATTCAAGAGGTATGGGTGCAATAGGTTTACCTGGTGATTTATCATCAGCTTCTAGATTTGCAAAAGTAGCATTCACTAGAGCAAATTCCTATTCTGAATTTGATGAAGCAAGTAGTGTTTCACAGTTTTTCCATATTTTAGGTTCAGTTGAACAACAAAAAGGTTGTACATTTATAGATGAACCTAATTTATATGAATATACAATTTACACCTCATGTTATAATACTAACAAAGGTATTTTGTATTATAAAACATATAATAACTCACAAATAACATCTGTTGATTTAAATAAGGAAGATTTAGACTCAAATGAATTAATAAATTATTTATTAATTAATGAAGAACAATTCAACTTCATTAATTAAATTTTCTTTCATGGAAAATTATTTAATATTAAAATAATATGCATATTAAGTGAAATAATAAGTATGTATTAAGTGATTAATAATAGAATAAGTATGTATTTTCACTGATTTTTTTATTAATTTGATTTCTAAATATTCAATTTTTTTAGAAAATAAAATAAGTGTCCTAGGAGTATATATCTCTTTGAAGATGGATTTAATCAGATTTGAATCTTTTTCATCTAGTAATGGTATTTCAGTTAGGAAAAAGCTAGAATGAATATTTAAATGGCGCTGATTTAAGTCCGATCCACGCATTTATTTTACTAATTTTAACTAGTATTATATTAATTATTTAAATTATTAAAATACTAATTCCAATACTTGATAAAATACCGTTTATTAATCTAAACAATTTATAGAGATAATCTTTTAATTGTAATCTTGAATTTTAATTTTGTAAATAAAAAATAATGAATATTGATAATGATCCGAAACATTTATATCTAATGATTAATAAACAATAGTAATACTAGAATATTATTAATATATTTGGATATTTTGTTTTATTAATAACTTTTTTTATTTTATGATTAATAAATATATCAACACTAGAATATTATTAATATAATTAGATATTTTGTTTTGATAATAACTTTTTTTATTTTATGATTAATAAATAATAGTAATACCAGAATATTATTAATATATCTATATATTTTGTTATAGTAATAACTTAATATGAAAAATGTAAAAAGGAGGTGAAAAAATCGAAAGATTAAGTTTGAGAAGATTTACTATTTTTACAATAATGGCATTATTATTTGTATTAAGTTTATCAATAGTGAGTGCAGCTAATAACACAATAAATCCTACAACTTCTGGAGGTATTGATCAAGGTATTGTTGATACTGGTGATGGAGACACATTATTTCTAGAAAATGGAACTTATAACAAAAGTACTGATCGGGGCATAACTATTAACAAAAATATAACTATACAGGGTTCAGATTCTCCCGAAAATACTATTATTGATGCTCAAAATCTAAACAACATATTTACAACAGCTAATGGTTTAAAAATTACATTTATTAATATCACATTCACAAACGGATTTAAATTCACTGGTGGTGCAATCTACAACAACCAATCACAACTAACATTTATCAATTGTATATTCACAAATAACACTGCAACTAGTAGTGGTGGTGCAATCTATAATAATGGTGGTGCTAATATGTCTGTGACTAATTCTAGTTTCACAAATAATGATGCAAATTCTTATGGTGGTGCAATCTACAGTGATGGTGGTGCTAATATGTCTGTGACTAATTCTAGTTTCACAAATAACACTGGAGGTTTTGGTGGTGCTATTGCAAATACTGGCGATAATATGTTTGTAGCTAATTCTAGTTTTCAAGATAACTATGGAAATTTTATTGGGGGTGGAATCCTCAATGATGGTGTTAATTTTACTGTGATTAATTCTAGTTTCACAAATAACACTGGGGATGGTGGTGCAATTGACAATGATGGCGATAATATGAGTGTTATTAATTCTACTTTTACACATAACAATGGAACTATTCTTGGTGGTGCTATTGCAAATAATGGTGATAATATGATTATAGCTAATTCTAGTTTTACAGGTAACAATGCAGCTTTTTATGGTGGTGCAATCATCAGTGATGGTGTTAATGATACTGTGATTAATTCTAGTTTTACAAATAATACTGCAAATTCTCTTGGTGGTGCAATTTACAATGATGGTTTTTATATGAATATAATTAATTCTAGTTTTACAGGTAACAATGCGACTTCTCATGGAGGTGCAATATTTAATAATGCTCTTAATCTCAGTGTGATTAATTCTAGTTTCATAAATAACACTGCAACTGGTAGTGGTGGTGCAATCTATAATATACTTAGAGGTAATAATACAATTGTAGTTGGTTCTATATTCATAAACAACAAAGCAACAAATAATGGTGGTGCAATATTCAATAATTGTTCTAATGTATCTGTGTCTAATTCTAGTTTTAATGATAATCAGGCAGGCTATGGTGGAGGTATTTATAATAATGGTAGTATGTTGGTAAGTGGCAATCCTATGGATGGTAATACTGCAACAATATTAGGTAATGAAATTTATAATAATGGTAACATGAGTGTTTTAAATTTAACATTCATTGATAACTCTACAATTATTGTTCAAACTGGAGATACTATTTTGTTATATGCTAATTTAACTGATGATATGGGAAATCTAGTTACTGGCGGAAATATATCATTTTATGTTAATGGAAATTTAATTGCAATTGTAAGTGCTATTGAAGGAAAAGCAAATGTAACTTATACAGTTAATCAATCTGGAAAACTTCCTGTAACTGGAAACTATGATGGTGTATATACCACAATCAATACAAAAAATGGTTTATTAATTAATAAAATAGAAACCAGTATAACAGTAAATGCACCAAAAAATAATACAGTAAACAAACCGTTTAATATCACTGGTATTTTAACTGATAAAAACAATAACCCAATAAAAAACGCAACAGTAATTATAACTATTGATAACAAACAATATACTGTCGTGACTGATAATTTTGGTAGATATAGTTTGATGTATACTCCAACTAAAGTGGGAGAGTTGAATATTTCTGCAAATTATTTGGGAGATGAGCTTTATTTGCCTTCAAGTAATAGTGTGTTAGTATTTGTGAAAAATAGTACGATACCAGAACCTAACAATACCACTAATAAAAACGAATCAAGTAACAATTCAGATGTTCATGCATCAATGAAAGATACTGGAATTCCAATAATAGCTGTATTACTAGTATTTTTACTTAGTTTAGGTTTCATAGCTCGTAAGAAGTAATTTTAAAGGATTTTTAATTTTTTTATTTTATTTTTATTTTTTATTCTTTATTCTTTTATTTTTTATTTTCTATTTTTTTATTTTAAATTATTAATAATATATTAATTACTTTATAGTTTATTTTCTAATAATTTCTTTTAAAAAAATTAATAAATATGTTTTTTATTATTTGCTATTTATATGATTATATTCTTATTTCTTTCTCTTAAAATATTAGATGGAATTGGAGGGATTTAAACCTTTGATTTTGAGGTTAAAGTATAAATTAGTCATAGAATCGGTGTTTAATTTTATTTTTAAGATAATTTTTTGAGATTTTAAATTTTTCATGGTTAATAAGAGGGTTTTATTATCATCTTAATACATACTAGTATAAGTGATGATTTGATATGTTGAAAGCTGTTAGTTTAATAATGGAAAGAAGTGGTAAAAAAGTTGATGCATTATTGAGCGATGTTTCAGATTCTAAAAACTTGGAATTTACTGGAATTTTGCACAGTGTTGGGCTTACAAGAGAAGAAATAAATGAAATCCATCAGCATGGTTTGAAATTTAATATTATTTGTGATGAAAAATTATTTTGTAATTGTAAGATTTTTAATGTTGATGATGGATATATAAAATTTATTTGTAATTTTAAAAAATAAAAAAGATTATTATATATACTTTGAAAGATATAATTAATAATTGCAATTTTTAGAATGGTATTTAATAGGTTTATTATTTTTTTCTCAAAGTTAACATTGTATATGAATTACTATAATTTTTTAGTATTTTTTGCGCTGATTTTTTTTTGAAGAGATATTTCAATAATCTTTTTTTTATTAACTAATTTTTTGCTAAATATATATTATTAAAATGGAAGTGTTTTTACAATGTTTGAAAGAAATAATCGGAATAATAGTTATAATAGTGCTCCTGTGAATGTTGGAGAAGAATATGATGTCAAAATAGAAGATACTGGTAAATCTGGCGATGGGATAGCTAAAGTAGAAGGATACATTCTTTTTGTCCCTGGTGCTAAAAAAGGTCAGGAAGTTAAAATAAAAGTTACTGCAACTAAAAGAAACCTTGGATTTGCTGAATTAGTAGAATAATAATTATTTTTTATTATTCATTTTTTTTCTTATTTTTCATTTTTTTCTTTTTTCTATTTTCTATTTTTTTATTTCACTGAAAATTATCTTAAAGTAAACATATCTTTTAGTTCATTGTTTGTCATTTCAGTTAAAAATTTCTCTCCACTACTAATAGTCATTTCAAATAGCTCTTCTTTTTTCTTAAGTAATTCATTAATCTGTTCTTCGAATGTTCCTGAAGTAATTAATCTATAAACCATTATATTTTCTTTTTGCCCTATTCTATAAACTCTATCAGTAGCTTGATTTTCAACAGCAGGATTCCACCATAAATCATAATGTATAACATTTTGAGCAGCTGTTAAATTTAATCCTATTCCCCCTACTTTTAAAGATAAAATAAAAATCTTCTTTTTAGGATTATTTTGAAATTCATTAATCATATCATTCCGTTCTTCTCTTGATAAGGAACCATGTAAAAATAATATTTCCTCATTGAATTTCTCTTCTAAAACTTTTTTCATTATCTTACCCATTTGGACATATTGGGTAAAAATCAAAGTTTTCTCACCTACTTCATTAATATTTTTAAGAATTTCAATTAAGGTTTCCATTTTCCCAGAATCACTTGCTTTAACTATTTTACTTTTATTAAATTGTGATGGATGATTACAAATTTGTTTTAGAGAATTAATTAATCTAAAAATTAAACCCTTTCGACCTATTCCATGTTCATAAGAAATTTCTTTTAGGGATAAATCTAAAGTTTTTTGATATAATGCAGCTTGTTCTAAAGTTAAATTACAATAAATATCATTAATATTTTTATCTGGAAGATCATTTATTATTTTTTTATCATTTTTCAATCTTCTTAAAATAAATGGACTTGTAATTTCTTTGAAATTATTTAAGATTTCTTTATCTCTACCTTTTTCAATTGGATTTATATATTTTCGTTTAAATTTTTTTGAAGAATATAGATAACCTTTATTTGTAAAATCAAAAATACTCCAATATTCAAGTAATCTATTTTCAACAGGAGTACCAGTTAAAGCTATTTTATGCTTTGATCTAACAGATTTTATAGCTTTTGTTTGCTTTGCATTAGGATTTTTAATATTTTGAGCTTCATCAATTACATTTAAAAACCAATTTTCATTTTTAAAAATTTCTAAATCACGTCTTAAAACTCCATATGAAGTTAAAATAATATCATAATCATATTCAGGAAATCTTCTATTTTGCCCATGATAAATAAATGACTTTAAATTAGGAGTAAACATCTCTATTTCTTTTTCCCAATTGAACAATAAACTAGTTGGAACAACAACTAATACTTTTCCCTCATCTAAATAGTTATTTTCTTTTAGGTGTAATATGGTTGTTAAAACTTGTATTGTTTTTCCAAGCCCCATATCATCTGCTAAAATACTTCCAAATCCAAGCTGTATATTTTGAACTAACCAATAATAACCATTAGCTTGATAATGTCTTAACTTCGCATTTAATGAACTTGGAATTTTAACTTTTTTGTAATTTTTAATCTTAGCTATTACATTATCTAAAGAGGCATCAACATTGACATTAACATCATCAAGTCTAGAACTAAGCAACCCTTGTAATAATTCATTTCGATTTAATTTTTTAGGAGCATCATCCATTTTTTTAAGAGAGGATAAAAATGCTTTTTCATCTAAAAGATTTAAATTATAATTCTTTTTAATTAAATTTTCAGACTTATTTAATAATTTGTTAAATTCATCTTTAGTATAATTTTTAGAACCTACTGCAATTTTCCAATCAAAGCTAATCATGTCTTCTAAAGAAAAAAATTCTACTTTATCTTTTGTATTTTCTTCAAAATTTAGGATTAATTCTGGTTTAAAAACATTTTTCAAATCATTTGGGAAAAGAATTTGAATTCCAAGTATTTTAGATAATGGTTCTATTTTTTCTAAAAAATCCGATAGATCTTCTATGTTAAAATTTATATTTAGTTTTTTCAAGTGTAAACCATCATCAATTTCAGGTATAACTTCTTTTATTAAATCAATATCTGTATGCAATTGCTTTTTCACTGTTTTATTATCTGTTCTAATTAAATCTTCAATGCTTTGGGATAAATCGCCATATTTAGCTATAAGTTCGATATAAAATTCATCATTAAAGTTTTCAATAACTAAACCTAAATTATAAATCCGTTTTTTATTATAAAAATTTGAAATCCAATCATAAATTAAAAGTTCTTTATTTTCTAAATGAACATTTTCATTTAAGAATAAATTTAGAACATTTAAAACAGATAAATTATTTTTATTATTTGATTTTAAGTTTAGAATTGAATTATTGTTTGTTTTCTTTGATTTTTTAAATAGTTCTATAAGTCCTGCAAATAGAAGGCTTATTGAGGTTAATATCTGTTCTTTTTTACTAATTTTAGAACCATTAAAAACAATCAAGTCATCAGGACAGCTTTCAAGAAATTTTTCACAAGTACAAGCTACAATTTGATTAAAAATAGCTGGAATCCACCTTATATGGAATTTTTTATAATCAAGCTCTAAAATTTCTGGAATAAAAGCATAATTCTTAATTAAGGATAATGTGAATTTAGCTATTAAAGACCAAAATTGAAGATTATAGTTAGAATTTTTCGAGTTATTTTCAAGTAAGAATTTTAAAAGAACTTCTTCATAGTTACTTTTATTATTCTCATTATTCTCATTATTCTTATTATTCTTATTATTTTCGTTATTTTTATTGAATGGATTATTAGAATTATCATTACCATTATTATTTAAAATAATATTTGAAATAGAATAATTAGCATCAATGTTAACTACAAATTCACTCCAATCATCAGGATTAACATTTTTAAAGCTATTATTATTATTATTATTATTTTTCTTTGAAATATTCTCACTAAAACTTGAAATATCTTTATAAAAATCTTTTAGTATTAATTTAAAATTTTCTTTATAAAATTGAGGATTAGATGTTAATAATAAAAAAACATCTTCAAATAAATTAGGAACATTAGAAAAATCCACAGGTTTTAATTTTTTAAAAATATTTGCATTGAATTGACCTAAATTACTCTGATATTTAGAATTTTCAAAAGATAATGGATTACTTTGTTTAAAACCCAAAACATTATTTATATTTTTAATTTTTGATTTACTCGATTTATTTGATTTTTCATCGAAAAATTTTTTATATAAAACAAACTCTTTATCACATTCAGGGCAAAAAATTTTGTTTTTACTATAAATTAAGGGATGGTTACAACTATCACAAAGAAATTCTTGACCTTTCCTATCTTTTATTTTATCATTCCGAATCCATGCTGTGGATAATTTCTCATTTTTATGATAAAATCTAACAATTTTAGATTCATTATTAGAATATTTCTTATTGCATGTACATTTTGATTTAATCAATCCACAATTTTTACAAAAATCCATGCTTTTCATTTTTATCTTTTATTACTTTTATTGTTTTTTGTTATTTTTTAAAATTTTTTATTTTTATAGGTTTAAAAACACAAAGTTTTTTTATTATTTAGAGGGTTTACAGAGGTTTTTTACTAATTTCAATACATCATATTCAATATATCATATTCAATATATTATATTAAATTATTTTTTCTAAATTTTACCTATCATATGTTAGGTTTATATATTATGAGGTATATATTATATCTATCGAGTGTTAGATAGGTGAATATTTTGAATGTAAATAATACTAAAGAAAAAATTTTCAGTGTAGCTATAGACTTGTTTTCTAAAAAAGGATACAATGATGTTTCAATGAGAGAAATAGCTAGAGAAGTTGGAATTAAAGAAGCTTCTATTTATTATCATTATTCTAAAAAAGAAGATATATTAGAATCAATTTTTACATATTTTATGGAAAATATGAATAAAATAACTATTACAAAAGAAGATGAAGAAAAATTTTTAAGTCAAAGTCCTATGATGTTGTATCATTATGGATCAGAAGGGGTTAAATCTCAGTTTAAGTCTGTAGAAATGATTAAAATTTTAAGATTAATGTTTATAGAACTATATCATAATGATAAAATTAAAGAGTTCTTTTTAAAAGAATTAGTTTATGGAATAATTGATTTTTGGACATTGCTTTTCCAAAATTTGATGGATAAAAAAATAATTAGAAAAGCAGATCCAAAGAAACTCGCTGAAAGCTATTATAATTACAGTATGTTTAAAATGTTTGAAACTGTAGTGATCAAATATCCTAATAACCCATCTGAATTAGATTTAGATACAATATTCAATGATATTGAAGATCATTTTAAGTTCATTTTGAATTATATGTCTATAGATAAGTCTAAAAATAATTCTAATAATTCTAATAATGAACCTAAGAACATTTAATAATGAATTTGAAATAATTTGATTAATACTAATTAGTTTAATAATAATTTTGTTAGCATAATTAAGTTAATAATAATTTAGTTAATAATAAATAGGTTAATGATAAAATGAGTGATGATAAAAATATTGATTATAAAAGGATTGTATATAATCTTAAACCAGATAATCCTAGGGATGATTATTATTTAGTAATTAAAAATTTCACTGATATTGTTCTTAACAAAGCTAAAGAAGATATTGGGGAAATAATTTCGGATTTTCAATTATATCTAGCTGAAAATCCTGTTGATAATGTTTATATTGGGTCTTATCCAGAAGAAAATGTCTTTGAAGCTTTATATTTGGGTGTTTTATGGAAGCTTTATATCCGTGAAGCTATTAAATTAGACCCTTTTAATCAAAAAATCTTATCTAAGCTTTCTAATTTAAGAAATAAAAAAGATATTCTCAACTCTCCTTATAAAAATCAAATTGATGATATAAGAGGTCATTTAGCTACTAAATATCTTCATGATATAAATAATAAAAATAAAATTAATGATTTTACACAGGATTATAATATAAAAAATCTAAATTTAAGTTTAAACCTTCTATTAAATTATTTAGAAGCTACTGGAGATTATAAGGAATCTTTAAAACATCTAAAAATATGGAAAGATTTTTTAATATCAAAAAACGAAAAAACTTCTATTAACTACTTTAATCTCCTCCTTAAATTTACAAAATGGTTTGAAAACTTTGGAAAAAAGAGATTGAACATATATACGCCAAATATTGATAGCTTTAGAAATAAATACATTAAAAATCACATTGATAATGAAGATATTATCTTTTGTAATAGATCAGAGCTTGAATATCATATTAATTTAATTGCTGCAGAAATAATGAGTAGAGTATACAAAAAAGAATTTAAAAATAGGGAAAAAATAATTATTTTATTACCTTCTTGTATGAAAATTCAAAGTTCTAATTGCTTAGCTATTGAAGATGATATTGGATTAAAATGTATGGGATGTAATAATAACTGTAATATTGGTAAGGTAAGTAAACAATTTAATAATAATCATAATTCTGTTTATATTGTTAATCATACATCTTCTATTTTATCTAATTTATCTAATGATGCTAAAAATAAAATAGGGATAGTAGGTGTAGCATGTATTAATAATCTTATTGAAGGAGGTTGGAAAATCGTTTCTTGTGGAATTCCTCCTCAATGTGTAATCCTCGATTATGTAGGTTGTAAAAACCATTGGACTCCTGAGGATGTTGAGACTATTTTTAATATTGATAAATTAGAAGCAACAATTTTTTAATAATCTGTGATTTTCTAACATATTATTTCTAATATATTATTTCTAATATATTATTTTTTAATATATTATTTAAAAAATTTCATTAAAAAATAAGTTTTGAAGGAATTATAGGTTCATATTCCTTCAAAATAAAAAAATGGAAAAATTTTTAATATCTTTTTTTACCTATTAAAGCTCCTAAAACACTTAATAAGATGATTAAAATCATATTTATTGGTATTCCAGTTTTTTTCATAGTAGCTGATTTAACTGCATTACTTGTTTTATTATTGTTTGGTTCTGGTGTAGGTGGTTTTGGAGTTATTGTAATTGTACCTTCTATTGTTTCCATTTCATTGTCAGTTATAAAACTGTATAGTATATTTCCACTAGTATTAAGTGTAACATCAAATGTTTTGTTGAATCTAGCATCAAAGCTATT
>NZ_JAHLZE010000007.1 GCF_020148105.1 Methanobrevibacter sp. TMH8 | reverse complement strand
TAGATCTCGAATTCTACTTTTACTGGTAATAAGGCAAATTATGGTGGAGCTATTGTTAATACTGGTTCTAATGTGACTGTGGGTAATTCTACTTTTACTGGTAATAAGGCAAATTATGGTGGAGCTATTTATAATGCTGGTTCTAATGTGACTGTGGGTAATTCTACTTTTACTGGTAATAATGCAACTACTATTGGTGGTTCTATTTATAATAAAGGGAGTATGGCTATTTTTGGTAATGTTATGGGGAATAATATTGCAGCATTAGCCAATGTGATTTATAATAATGGCACTATGGGTGTTTTGAATCTTACTTTCTTAAGTAATTCTACTTGGGTTGTTAAGAATGGTTCTACAATCACTTTGTTTGCTACTTTGACTGATGATATGGGTAATACTGTTACTGGTCAGAATATTAGTTTTTATCTTAATGGTGTTTTATATGAAAATGTAGAAGTTGTTGAAGGTAAGGCTAACACTACTTATTTAGTTACTCAAGGGCCGGGATCTGTTATTCCGGTAACTGGTGATTATGAGGGACATGAAAATTACACTATTTTAGTTAATAATGGTGAATTATTAGTACCAATGCCTACTAGTATTAGTATTAATGTGCCAAAAGAAGTTAAAGTTGGAGATACAGTAACATTGGTAAGTAAATTAACTGATAAAGATGGAAACCCAATAGCTAACGCTACAGTAGACTTCTACATAAACGGTAAAAAAGTAGGATCAGCTAAAACCGATGCAAATGGAATAGCTAAATTCAACTACAAATACACTAAAGCAGGAACATACACTGTCACAAGTAAATATGCTGGTGATGAAATGTATCTTCCAAGTAGTGCTAGTAGCCAAACAAAAGTTTCAAAAGTACTAACAAAAATAACAATCCAAAAAGATGGCAATAAGATTATAGTAACTTTGACTGATGAAAATGGAAATTTCCTTGAAGGTAAGACCATTTATTTACATATGAAAGGTAAAGTTATTAAGGTTGGTGTGACTAATCAGTATGGTCAAATTATATTTGAATATGATGGACCGACTGGTACTTTAAAAGCATCTTTTTTAGGTGATAATCAATTTGCTCCTTCTAGTGCTAGTATAGACATTTCTAATAATAATCCAAAAGCATATACTATTAACAAAGCAGAAATGAAAAACACTGGAATGCCTGTTGCACAAGTTCTAATTGCAATATTAACCATTTTCGGATTAATATCATATAAAAGAAGAAAATAGTATAATTATATTTTTTAAGGGATATTTTTTATCCCTTTTTTTATACTTTTTTTTATATAATTTTTAGATATTTTATAAATGTCCAATATATGTTCATGTAATTACATTTTATTATTTTTAAATAATGGTCATTTAGTCCACTTTTTAATACTAAATGAGAAATTATAGGTTAATTTAATATTATAATTATAGAATGAGTATTGTATTCTGTTTATTTTATTATTTATTCTTTATAATTCATTTTTATATTCTTAATATAATGATTATTAATTTATTTTTTTATTATTGAAGAAATTTAAAGTACTTTCAATTTTTCATAGTTAAAAAATTTGATAACTTCATTTTTTACTTATTATTTTATTTTTTTTATAGACTTGTTATTGTTTTTGGTTTTCATGTTTATATTTTTCTTTGAAAATATTTATTACAAAACAGTTATATTTATATATTATCATATCTTAAAATATATTATAGTAAAAAACATATTACATATTCAATTTGTGGATTGTCTGTTTTTTTCTTGTTTCGTTTAATTTAGGTTAAACGAAGTATTTGCTATTTTTTCACAATAATTAATATAATATTGGTTTATTTTCATACCAAAGTATTCTATTAATTATAAATTATTATTATTTATTAAATGTTTTTTATATAATTTATTTTTTTTATAATGAAATTACTCCTTATTTTTTTAAATTATGGTTATTTTTTCTTAAATTTATTTCGTTTAACCTAAATTTAACGAAGTTAATTTTTTGCAGTGAAATAATATTATTCTTTGTTAAAAGAGGAATTTTTAAAACTAATTGTTTTAAATGGCTATGCGTTATCAGATTTTTTTAGCTATTAATATAATAAATTGTTATATTGTTGTGTCTTATTTATTAATGATGAAAAGGTTATCAATAAAAATTATTATAAATTATTTTTATTTTTTTGAGTAATTTTTTCATGATTAATGGGATTATGAAGAGCTTTATAAAAAAATTTCTTTGAGTAAATGCTCTTTTTTTAATGTATAATATTGTAATGGGCTGATGATTTTATGTGGAGAGTTTTATTACCTATTTATACATTAATGTTGGATTTTGTTAATCAAAAAAATGAAATTTGTAATGTGATTAAAAGATGATAAAAATGGTATGTTCTTATTAAGGAATTTTTTTTACATATATCACCCTCTTGAATTCTTTTTTTTTAGGAGGATCATTTGTTTCTTTCTTTTTTTCACATTTAAAATTTCAAAAATAAGTTTTAACCCTATAATGGGGGAGGTGAATAAAATTTTAAAAATCAAAAAAATAATAACTCATACTTTAATTATTGTAGGTATTATTTTGTTAGCTGTAATTAGTTTGCAAGCTGGTTTTGCTGCTACTACATCTATTGATAACTCAACTGCTGGTGGTGGAATAAGTAGTGGACTAACTACTTCAAGCCCTGGTGACATAATAGAACTCGCCGAAGGAACGTACAAAGGCAACAACAATACAAATATGACAATTAACAAAAATATTACAATTCAAGGAAAAACAAAGGACAAAGTCATTCTCGATGCACAAGGACTATCAAGAATATTCACAATAAACAATAACTTGAATGTAACATTTATAAACATAACATTTATAAATGGAAATGCAGGTGGTGTTAATGGTGGGGCAATTTGGAACAATTATGCTGGAACAACAATGACATTCATAAATTGTACATTCATAAATAATACTGGATATTTAGGAGGTGCAATCTATAATGTTGGTAGTAATGTTTCTGTATTAGATTGTAATTTCATTAATAATAATGCTTCTACTGGTGGTGCAATAAGGAATGGAGGTATTAATTTTAATGTGATTAATTCTACTTTCGAAAATAATAATGGGGTTGCTAGTTCAGGAGGATTTTGGTCTAATGGAAATGATGTGGCTGTAATTAATTGTACATTTAATAATAATAAAGGAATAAATGGTGGTGCAATAACTATCAATACTGGTAGTAATGTGAGCATAATTAATTGTACATTTACTAACAATTCGGCAACAAGAAATGGTGGTGCAATATCTACTGCTGGTAATAATGTGAGCATAATTAACTGTATATTTACTAACAATTCTGCGATAAATAATGGTGGTGCAATAAGTAATGCTGGCAATGATGTAATTATTTCTAATTCTAGTTTTAATGAGAATAAAGGATCTAATGGTAGCGCAATATTCAATTATGGTGAGAATGTCACTTTGGATAATAACAACATCACTGATAATTATGGTAATAATACTATTTTTAATAATGTTAGTGGCTCTATGAATATTAGTAATAATAATATTTCTGATAATTTTGGGGGAGATATTGTTAATAGTGGTATAATCAATGGTTCAGGAAGTGTTAATAATGTTCAGTCGGATTTAGCTATTAATACTAGTGTTTCATTTAATAAGGTTACAATAAGAGTGAAAGCTACTGATAAATGGGGTAATGTTATTGTTGGAAGACTTATTAGTTTCTATGTTAATGGAAAATTAGTAGGATCTGCAATAACCAATAGTGACGGTATTGGTGAGCTTGTCTATACTGTTTCAGCTTCAGGAACATACACCATTCTCGCTAAAATGAATGAATCTGATGAATCTGATAGCTTTATAACAAGAATCTATTCAGCTAACACCAGCACAATAGTTAAGATAGTATTAGAAAAGGATACTGTTATAACAGTTTCTGCACCAACTATCAAGGAAGGTAAAAAAACCAACATAAAAGTAACCCTAAAAGACATAAACGACAACATACTCAAAAACAAAAAAATATCAATAACAATCAAAGGAAAAACATACACAGCAACAACTAACAACAATGGAATAGCTGTATTCAATATCGCTGGATTAAAAGGTGGAAAACATACTGTAACAGCTAAATTCGCAGGAGACAATAACTACAAATCATCAAAAATATCAAAAGTGCAAAAAGTCAACCCTAAAACCAACCTAGGAATTGTATCAATTAAAAAATTGTCTTTTAAGAAAAGAGTATCAACATATAGAGTCACAATAGCTAATAAAGGAAGTTTAAAATCTAAATCTACTACTTTGGCTCTTTTCCATATGAGAAACGGAGTTAAAATCAAAACCAAATACATCAAAATCAAATCAATAGCTCCAGGCAAAAAAATATCAATAATCGTCAGCTATTTCCCAGACAAAGCAAACCACAGATACTGCATAGCACACTTCCAAATCGATCCCAAAAACAAAAACAAAGAAATAATACTAGCTAACAACAAAAAATCAATTAGCCTAAAACACTAAAACGAAAATAATATAAAAAAAATATTTTGAAGGATAAATTAATTTTTATCCTTTCTTTTATTATAATTATATAATAAATGCAGAATAATATAATCCAGAATAAATAAAAAATAATAAAATAAAAAAAGAAATAATAATATTTATTTTATTTAAGATTTTTCATGCATAGTCATTAAGAATTTAGCTAATGACACTATATCTAAACGATTGTGTTCAATGATTGGAATCAATGGGCCAATATTTTTTTCTTTTAAATAAGTATCATAATAACCAGGAATATGAGATCCTGGAACATCATCTACACGGTTTATGTCGAAGATATTCTTTTCAATTGTGGTTAATTTACAATTTGGTAATTTGTCTTTCCAAAGATCTCTTGCATAATAAATTAAATCATAGTGGAAAGGTTCGACATTATTTTCAATTTGATAATAATTACATCTATTTTTAATGAAAGGAACATCAAAGCTAGCACCATTATATGTAAAAAGTGTAGAATTTTCATCAATATGAGATAAATATTCTTCTATAACAGCTGGTTCTTCGACTTTATCCCTAAGAAGATATTGTGTTGAGGTAATATTCTTTCCTTTTTTATCCATTTCAGCTACACCAATGAGAATAATTGGAACATTGGAAAGTCCAAGAGTTTCAATATCCATAAATTTAAAGCTATCATAATCAAGGTCTCCTGCACATTTAAGCATCTTACCTTTACTTTTACTGTTCTTTCGAATGAGATTAAATTTATCCCAATGTGAATCAGATTCAAGTTTTTCAATAGCTTCTTCTGCATGTTCACAATATTTTTCATGTTCAAGTAGTGAAGGGATATCTGTAAATCCTGCTTCTTTTAATTTTTTTTCTGTAGCTGGACCAACCTTTGGAATTAACTTTAAATCACACATAAGTTCTTTTTTAAAGTTTTTATTATCAAGAGAAAAGTCAATTTTTTCTTTTTTCACAATTTTTAAAGTTTCTCCAGAACTATTTTCTATAACTTCACTTCCTTCAATATCTTCTAATTTTTGATCTTGATATTTTTCAAGTAATGTATATTTTAGCTTTATAATAGGATTTTCAGAGTTAGTTCCTGAATTAGCATGAGCTTTAGCTATTGTTTCTTCAGAAGGTGCTGCTGAAGTTAAAGATTTCGATAAAATTGATTTTAACATATCTTGTTTATGATTTTCATATCTTTTTGATGTCATCGTTATTATTTATTTTGTTTATATAATTTAAAATTATTGTTTACAGATATTTTAGAATTATTATTTGTATATATTATATATGAAAAATAGCTGATTTTATATGTTTAAATAATTCATATTTTTTTAATAACTTTAATTTTTTATAAAATATTTTTATATTCTATAATTACTAAACTATGAATTATTTTGTTATATATAAAATTTTTTTATATTTTTTATAAATAAACTAAATAAGTAAAATAATTAAAATAAATAAATTAAAAAAAATGAATAAATAAAATGAATTTAAAAAAATAAGTAAAATAAGTGAATAAGTAAATAAATAAAGTAAATAAAATGATTAGGTATATTGAGCTAATCTTTCTATTCTTTTTAGCATATCTGGATGGGTTGAGAATAATTCCATCATTTTTGCACTAGATTTAATATTTACTTTTTTATATTTTAATTGAGATAATTCACTTGCAGAAATGGATCCATCATTATCAATGTCTAATTGGGATAATTCTTTAATGTCTTCTCCTGCATTTGAAATATCATTTAAGAAAAATGCTTTTACACCTTGAATATCTTTAACTTCTTCTTTTGGAGATTTTGAAGCACCATTAACCAGTTTATATAATGCTGAAGCTAATTTTTCAGGCTGTCCACCTATTTCAATACTTCCTTGATCTGCATAATATTCTCTTGTTCTGGATATGAAAAGAACAATTAATTGACCTAAAAAATAAGCAACAAGTGCTAAAATACCTATTATAAATCCTCCGCCGTTTCGACTATCTCCACTAAACATGAATGAAAGAGCTATATAATAACAGATTAATGGAACAGCACTTACTAATGTAGTGACTGCCATATCATTATGTTTAATATGAGATAATTCATGTCCAAGGACAGCTTTTAACTCTTCTTTATTTAAAGTATTTAAGATTCCTCTTGTAACACATACTCTACCATCTTTTTTGGTTCTACCAAAAGCAAAAGCATTTGGAACACTAATTTCAGAGATTCCAACTTTAGGTTTAGGAATTCCTGCTGTCATAGCTAATTCAGTTATCATTTGATGGAGTTCTGGAGCTTGTTCTTCTGTAACATATTTTACTTTCATTGTGGCTTGAACAATTGAAGGACCAATCAAGTATTGAATAAAGACTACACCTAATCCCACCAATGCAAATAGCCCGTAACTTCCGCCATATCCTAGTAAAGTTGCAGCTAATATGATAATGGCATAAACTAAACCGAATAATAGGGCCATTGCTAACCATAATCTCAGTTTAAGTTTCCATGTATTGGATATAATATTAACACCTCTAATTATCATTATTTATTCTATAATAATTTTTATAAAATTACATTGTATCATATATACTTTTATATATATAAACTTATTGTTACTTATTGTTATTTTAATTTTTATCTTGATAAATTTGAAATATTTTATCTAAAATCGATAGTTTTTATAATATATTTAAAAATTAGCTAATTCCATTTGGATTAATCAATTTGAATCATTTTTTAGCCCTATGGATGATGAAAAATTTGAAAATTTCTTTAAAAAGTTTATTATTTGATTAATATTATTATATTATGGAAAATAAGCTATAATTAATTCAGATGTTTATTTATTTTTATTATTTATATATTATTATTTATTATTATATATTATATGTTTTTTATTTTTTATTCATTTTATTTTTTTATTTATATTATTAATTTGTTAATTTTAATTTTTTTCATGATTATTTTTATTTTTTTTCTTTAGTTGTATATGGTGATTTTGTTTTATTATATTGTTTTTGTTTATTTGTATTGTTTATATTTGTTATTGTTATTTTTTATATGTAGTAAAATTTATATGCTATTTTTGTTATATATTATTTGTAAGTATTAATTATTATAATTTTTTTAATAATATATGGGTGATTTTTAAAATTGAATTTTTAAAAAGGTTGGAAACATGTCTGATGAAATAAATAACTTTGAAACTTGTGTAAATTGTGGGAAGTCATTAAAAGAAGATGAGTTAGAATTTTGTGAAGATTGCGAAGATATGATTTTGGAAGATGATTTTAGTTATTTTCCTGGAGAAAATATATTAAAAAAATATTTGTATAAAGTTAAATCTAAAATTGATTTTAAAAAGTATAGTTTAAGTATTTTTGGTTTATTTGGTTTAATGGTTTATTTTATATCTAATATCTATTTTTTGGAGAATTTTTATGGAAATTATTATTATGAGCTAGTTTTTATTTATATGTGGATTAGTATTGTCTTAATAAGTATGGGGTTATTTGGATTTGTTTACTTAAATATAAATCGTTCGAAAGCTTCTGTTTTATTAATTGTAATTGGTTTTATGATATTTTTGATAACTGGTGGGTTTTATTCATTTTATGAGGATATTTTAGTTTATATGCAATATATCGGAGCTTTGATAGTTTTTGCAACGGGAGTTATTGGATTTGCTAATTAGGGAGGAATTTGTGTATTAATATTGATTTAAAAATTTTATTGTTTCTTTTTTAGAAAAAAATATGGAGTAGATAAAATTAATATTAAATTTTCTATATCAACAATAGTAGGCTTAATTGGATCAATATTAGGAATTATAGCATTTATTACGTACTTTCAAATATATTTTACTTTTGAATTAAGGTATAATGATTTTGAAGTACTGATTGGAATATTACTTATAGCTGTTGCGATAATCTCTTCCTTCTATGTAAATAAAAATAGTAAAAATGGATCTATTTTATTAATAATAGTAGGATTTTTAATTTTTCTTTATTCTGCAGGATTGCCTCATATACAATTTCTTGAAAATGGATATTATCTTACCAGTGATTTTACATATTTTATAGCTCCATGGGACTTATTATACTTAGCAGGTATTTTATTATTTATTGTAGGTATGAGTAATATTACTACAAAAAGCGATAAATACATAAAAAAGAGCGAAAAATGAAAATATAAAATTATTAAGGGGATTTGGATTTTTATGAATAAAAAGATTTTAGTATATGTTGCAATTATTTGTATTGTTTTAGCTATTGTTGCTTCAATTGCTTTTGGAGTTTCTAATCAAAAAACTCAGATTGATAATAAGATTATAAGTGCTACAATTCATGGGGTAGCTATTGAAAATAATAGTAGTAATCTTATGTTGGGTTGGATGAAAGTGTATCATGATGAGGATAATGGAGTTTATTATGATTTTTTAATGGCTGATTCATTTAATTTTACTAAAAAAGGTGTTATAAATTTGATGAGTTCTGAGAAACTAGCTACTAAAGAATATAATGATGTCCAATGGGAAATTTATTATTCAGATCCAAATTCTTTTAATTTGAAATATGAATTAAGTAAAGGTATCTCCACAGATCGATCTGGGTATCTTTGTTTTGCTTCTGGAAAAAATGGGGATTATTTTGTAACAGTTAGTAGTGGAGCTGTTCATTCTAATAATTCTATAGATACTGATTTGTTTGAAAATTATGTTGAACCATTACTTAATAATATTACTTTGAAAGACCCTGAAAATCCACCAAAAGAATATAAAATTTTAAATTCAACTAAAGAAGAGTATGATTGGATTAATAATTACATTAACCAAAATGGATGGGAAGCAATAAAAGATTATATGTCATATTAGATTTACAATCATTTTTATTAAATTTATATATTAAATGTTTATATTTATTAATTAACTTTAAATTATTTGTAATTTTTTAAAAACATATTATTAAATCGGATGAATTAACTAAGTGAGAATTTTTTATTTTAAAAAAATAATTAGGTGATGAATAATGAATAAAATTAGAAAAATATTAATTTCAGCTACTTTAGTTATATTTCTATTTTTAATTGTAGCTAATGTGTCTGCTGCTGATTTGGTTGTTAATAAAAATACAACTCACAGTGATATTGATAATTGGATGAAGAATAATAGTACTGTTAAAGGTAATAATCTTATTTTTAATACTAGTAAATATGATTTAACTGATACTATAAATGTTTCTAAATCTGTTAATATTAAAAGTAATGTGAAAACTCAAATTAATTTCAATAAAAATAAAAATATGTTTAATGTTTCAGCTAGTGGGATTACATTTTCTGGGCTAACACTAAATCATAATGGTAAAGGTAATTTTAATTTAGCAGCTACTGTGATTTTTTCAAATTCTTCTAAATCAGTTATTAATTTTAAAAATATGAATTTTAATTTAAATAATAAGTATTTAATTGCTATTGGAATTATAAGTTGGAAAGGAAATGTTACTAATTCTGTTTTCAAATCCAATGATGTAGATAATATAATGATTGCTGCTGTAAATTGGACAGGTAATGTTTATAAATCAACTTTATCACTATTTAAATTTAATTCTGGAATAGGTGTTGGTAAATGGTTTGGAAATTTTTCAAATAGTAAAATATTTTTAGGTAATAGGGGTTTAGGTATTATTGGTGCAAATTGGACTGGAAATTTACTTAATTCGAATATAACTTCTAATAAAGTTGCTGTAGGCGTTTTTATAAATAAATTGAATGGTAAAATTTCAAATGTAATAATAAATATTAAAGGTTTAAATTCTTATGGTTTAACACTTAATTCTTCATCAAAGGGAAGTATTTCTAAAAGTACTATTTTTGTTAAAAAAGGACAAGCTGTTTTAATTCCTAAATCAGTTAAAATTAGTAAAGTTAAAGTAAGATCTTCAAAATCTTGGGAAGATATTGCTATTATTGGTCCACGTGTATATGCACAAAGATATGTTTTATATACAAACTCTAAAAGTCTTCTTTATAAGTTTAGAGTTTATAATTATGGTGAGTCTAAATCTAAAGTTTCTTATTTAACTTTAAAAATTGGGAAATATAAAAAGACAGTTAAAATTAAAGCTTTAAAACCAGGAAAACCAGCAATTGTTAAAATTATAATTCTTAAATCATATGAAAAATCTAAAAAGACAGTTTATACTACTTATACTAATGCTGCTGGTGTAAAAACAAATTCAAAACCATGGATTATCAAATAAAAATAATATAATTATTAGTAATATTTAGTTAAATGTTTTAATTCATTTTCTATTTATTATATTTTTATTATTTTACTATTAATTCAATAATTTATCTATTTTATCTAATAATTATTTATATTTTATATTTATATTTATATTTTTTATAATTTTATTTTTTTATTTTTTTATAAAATAAAAAATAAATAAATTTAAAAAATCAAAATTTTAAAAAGAGCTTATTCAAATTTAATAAATCCTTTAGGATTAAATTTATAGTTTTGTAAAGTTATCTTATCTTCATTAGTTAATTCATGTTCTTTTGTTGGATGTATTGGACTGCCTTGTTTTCCATAGATAACTCCGGATATTTTTTTAGGTCCTAAAAACTTCCCAGCATTTCCATTTATAATAACTGTTCCTTTTTTCATTTCAACAGCTGTAAAATCATCGCAGTTTCCATCAATAATAACAGTGCCTCCGTTTAAAAGAGCTGCTGTATTATTTCCACCATTTCCATTAACTCTAACAATACCTTTTTTCATTAGAATTCCTGTTGAAAGATCAGCATTTCCATTTAAAATAACTTCATAATCTCCATCTAATCTAGCACCTAAAGTGTCTCGAATTAAACCATCATTGATTTCAAGTTTCTTACTATATTTACTTGCTCCAATTAACTTTACTTTTGGTTTATCCATTAATAATTCTGTAATTGAAATAAACTTTTTATATCCTTTGACATCAGATTTAACTTCTACAAGGTTTCCAATGGGATCAGTAATCTTACCACTAACATAAATATTTCCCTTTCTCATACTTATTCCCATTCTACTAGCTACATTTCCATTAACAAAAACATCTCCAACTTCAATTGCAGACCCAGTTCCACCAAAGTAAGCTAAATCAACCCCCATACTTGAACAAAGTCTATGTCCAACATCTCCATTTATTTTAACTGAATATCCTTTTTTTAAGTGTTCAACTATATCCTGAAAAGTATAATTATTGTTTGGAATTTTATCAGTTAGTTCCATCTTTTCTCCTTTATGATTCCAGTAAAAATTATATGTAAAATCACAAAGACAATCAACAGCTTGATCAATATCTAATTCAATGATATTTTCATCTACAATCTTGTCTTTTTTCTTTAATCCAAACATAATAAATCCTCATATGTTTATATATTCATATATCCTTAAATTATTAATCAATATATAATTTTATCAATTTTATATTATTATTAGTGGATAATTGTATAATTTATGAATATTTTTTTTATATAATAAATTATGAATATATTTATTTTTATTATAATAAAAATTTTTATAATAAATTTTAATAAATTATAATAGATTATAATAGATTATAATAAATTTTAATAAATTATAATAGATTATAATAGATTATAATAAATTTTAATAAATTTTAATTAGATTTTAATAGATTTTATATATTTTAATAGATTTTAATAGTTTTATAATTTTAAAGTATTTTAATAGATTTTTTATTCATATTTATAGCTTTTTTATGCAATTTATAAAACTTATAAATTATTTTTCATGAACTAGGAAAACATTATTTTAAATTAAATTAAATACAATGAATACAATAAATAAATATACAGAAAAATATAAAAAATATATTAATTTATAGATTTACTAAATTCATTAAATTTATTAATCTATTAATTTAATCTATTAATTTAATTTATTAATTTAAAATATAAATTAAAATATAATTTAAACTATTAATTTAGAATATTAGTTTAAAATATTATATTTAAAAATTGTAAAATCGTAAGTGAAATCTTAATTTAATTATTTAATAATTTACTCTTATTGCTGGTGATTGAATGAAAGGACCTTGGGTAGAGAAATACAGACCACAAAAGTTAGAAGATGTTGTTGGCCAAAAACATATTATTGAACGATTAGAAAACTATGTAAATGAAGAAGGAATGCCAAATTTAATGTTTACAGGTCCTGCAGGTGTTGGAAAAACCACAACTGCACTTGCTTTAGTTAAATCTATTCTTGGAGAATATTGGCGTCAAAATTTCCTTGAGTTAAATGCTTCTGATGCAAGAGGTATTGAAACTGTAAGGACTAATATCAAAAATTTCTGCCGTTTAAAACCAGTTGGAGCTCCATTTAGAATTATTTTCCTTGATGAAGTGGATAATATGACTAAGGATGCTCAACATGCACTTCGTCGTGAAATGGAGATGTATACCAAAACAGCTTCATTTATACTTTCATGTAATTATTCTTCAAAAATCATTGATCCTATTCAATCAAGATGTGCAATATTTAGATTTGCACCAATCAAAGGTCAAGATATTGTTAAAAGATTGGAATATATAGCAGGTGAAGAAAATGTTGATTATGATGATACAGCTCTTGAAACTATAGTTTACTTTGCAGAAGGAGATATGCGTAAGGCTGTAAATCTTTTGCAAGCTGCAGCTTCTGGTGAAGAAAAGATAACTGAAGATAAGATTTACGATGTTGTTTCAAAAGCTAAACCTAAAGATATCAGTGAAATGGTTACTAAAGCTCTTACTGGTGATTTTATGGGAGCTAGGGATCTTCTTCGTGAAACTATGGTTTTACAAGGAACTAGTGGGGAAGATATGGTTAATCAAATCTATCAAGACGTTACTAAAAGAGCTATGGAAGGTAATATGGATAGTGAAATTTATATAGATTTGATTGAAGCTATTGCAGATTCTGATTTTAGAATCAGAGAAGGTGCTAATCCTAGGATTCAGCTTGAAGCATTGTTAACTAAATTTTTATAAATTATGTTGATTTATTTGTGATATTTAGATCTATTAAAATTAATTATAATAAAATTCGATTTTATTAGTTGTATTTAAGTTATATAAAGTTTAATATGCTTTAATATATTTTAATATATTTTAATATATTTTAATATGCATTAATATGCATTAATATACTTTAATATACTTCATTATACTCTATTATACTCTATTAAATTTTATTATAATTTACCACATTTTATTATAGATCTTTATTGTAAATGTTTAGTATAAATTTTTATTTTTAAATAAAGGTAAAAAATATGCGTTGGACAGAAAAATACCGCCCTAAAACGTTTAAAGACATTATTGGGAATGGTAAGCAAAAAAAGGAAATTGAAGCTTGGGTGAAAAGCTGGAAAGAAGGGGATCCTCAGCCTTGCTTATTACTTGTTGGACCAGCTGGAACTGGAAAAACAACCTTTGCTCATGTAATAGCTAATGAATTTTCTGATTTCATTGAGTTAAATGCTAGTGATAAACGTTCATATGATATTATTATGAATACTGTTGGAGAATCTGCAACTACCAAATCCTTTTTTACTACTGACAATAACAATCATGATGACCACAAACTAATCATTCTCGATGAAGTCGATGGAATTCATGGGACTGATGATAGAGGTGGAACTAGGGCTATTGGGAAGATTATTAAAGAAAGTATTCATCCAATTGTCATGACAGCTAATGATTTTTACAGTAAAAGACTAACAAGTATTAAACCAAAATGTAAAGTCATTAAAATAGGAAAAGTCCATACAAACTCTATCAATGCATTACTTAAACGTATTTGTGCTAAAGAAGGAATTGAAGCTGATCCTGAAGCAGTTCGTGCTTTAGCTAAAAATTCTAATGGAGATATGCGTTCAGCTTTAAACACTCTACAAGTTATAGCTGATGAAACTAAAAAACTTCGAATGGAAGATTTAGAGATTGTTTCTCAAAAGGATAATACAAACAATATTTTTGATAGTGTAAGAAGAGTATTAAAAAGCAAAAGTATTGATAAAGTAAAGAATTCTCTTAGATTAGATGAAGATCCAACTCTTGTAATGGAATATATAGCTGAAAACATTCCTAGAGAATATGAAAAACCAGAAGAAATCAAAAAAGCTTATGAAATGATAAGTGAAGCTGATTTATACTTTGGAAGAGCACAACAAACTAGAACTTATACATATTGGAGATATGCTAGTGAGTTTATGGGTGTTGGTGTAGCTATAGCTAAAGATGAAACCTATAAAAAATTCACAAGACTTACAGGAGCTATGGCTTTCTCTCTCATGGGTAGAACAAGAGGAAAAAGAGCTCTTAGAGATGGTATTGCTGAGAAAATGTCTGAAAAATTACACATGTCTAATAGTGTAGCTATTTCTATGTTTCCTTATATGGAGATAATGTTTGAAAACGATGATGTTGCATATGATATTTCTCATTTTCTAGACTTTGATGATGATGAAATAAAACGATTTAGAAAAAAGAAAATACCTAAATCAGTTATTAATAGGAAAGAAAAGGAAATCAGAGAAGAATTAACTAAAAATAAAGAATTAGCTAAATCTGAAAGCCATTTAAATGAAGTTGTACATATAAATTCAGGAACTTTAGCATTTGATTCAAAAACTAAAAAAGAAAAAATAAATGATAAAATCAAAGAAGAAAAAGCTGAAGAAAATAAAGAAGAAAAACCTGAAAAAACACTTAAAAAAGAATTAAATGAGAAAACAACAGAAACAACTAAAATAACTGAATCATCAGAACAAACAACTTCTGAAAAAGAAAAAATAGAAACAAAAAAGGAAAAAAAATCAGAAAGTTCTGAAAATAAAGAAGATCAACCAAAAGAGGAAAAACCTAAAAAAGCTCAAAAAGATGTTGCTCAAAAATCATTATTTAATTTTTAATTTTTATTAATTTTTATTAATTTTTTTATTTATTTCTATATTTTTTTATTAATTTTTAATTTTTATTAATTTCTTTTATTATATAGTATAATACGAAACTTTTATTATTAATGAGTTATATATTTATTTATCATAGTTGATAAAAGTAAGATTATTATTGAAGATTATTGATAATATAAGAGATAAATAAACTTATAAATGGTCTTAAAATAGAAATTAAACAATGTTATTTTAAAAATAAATAAACTTTTATTGGTAAAAATTGGGGTGATTTTTTCTGTATAATTGGTTTTATAATTTTCGTATTTTTAGCTAATTTTTAGTTATATTATATAATTAGCTTATTATTTGTTTTTTATTAATGAGAAAAAGATTTTTTAAAGATTTTTTATATATAAATTGTTTTTAAGTATCTTTTTCTGATTAATAATAACTCAAGAACTTTATAAAAATTTTTTATGTAAATTTTATATATATGTATTTTGTTATTGATTAATCAAAAAATTAATAATAATTAATTTAAAGGGGGGGGTAAAATTTGTTTATGAAGCATAAATGTGTTGCAACATTTTTGATTTTAATGTCTTTTTTGTTATTGTTTAGTTTGTCAAGTGTTAGTGCTGGAACTTATAATTTGAATAATTCTAGTTCTACTACTGATGTTCAGGATATTATTTACAATGATAATGATTCTGATTTGGTGATTAATCTTGATGAGGGGGATTATAACTTTGATCAGATCAATATTAGTCGTAATGCCACCATAATTGGTAAAAATAAGAATAATGTTCGAATTTCTGGAACTGGTACTTTATTTAATATCACTAGTCAGAATGTTAAGTTTATTAATTTAACAATTAGTGGATATCAAACAGCTATGATGTCAAATACTGGTAAATTATCTATTATAGGTTGTAATATTAGTACAAGTGGTATTAGTGTTGACGTTGAGGGAGATGGTGATTTATCAGGTATATCAATAGAAAATAATACTATAATTTCTTCTATTGGTACTAATTATCGTGGTGCAGTTTATATCTATTCACGTAATTCTACTGTTGGTGTTTCTATAAAAAATAATAATATTTTAGCTAATACTGGAAGTGGTGATGGTCTACGTATAGATGTTCAATATTGTAATAATTCAATACTTATTGAAAACAACAATATTACAGGAGCAAATGATGGTGTTGATTTCGATGGACAATATGGCCACAACATCATTATGCTTACTAATAATGATATTACAGGGTCATCAAGACGTGGTTTTTACTTATATTCAGGCCATGCTAACAATACTCTAACTGCTACTAACAATAAGATCAGAGCACAAGGACATGGTATTTACATTTTTGATTCTAGGACTAACCATAATAATAATTCTCTTTCCATTACTAATAATGACGTTACATCATCCACAACTGATAGTCTTTATTTGGGCTTAAGGGAGTCTAACAGCAATGTAACTATTATCAACAATAATTTCACAACATTAGCGACTAGTGGTGATACAGGAGGTATTTATGTAGATGCAGAGTATAGTAACAACAATATAACTATTACTAACAACAACATTACAGGATTAAATCGTTCTGGTATTTACTTAAGTTCATTTAGTAGTAACAATACTATTGTTATTTCTAATAATATGATTACTGGAATGGTTTATGGTGTTCTTTTATCTGTTTATGATAGTAATAATACCATAACCGTTGTTAATAATGATATTATAGCAATGGAGAATGGTGTTTTTTTAAATGCATCTAATAGTACTAATAGTATAAGTTTTCTTTGGAATAATATTACTTGTATTGATGGTTTGTATGCTATGCATATATATTGTCTAAATGAGTTTAGTGGTTTATCTTTGTTCAATAATACTTTTACTAGTAGTGTTGGTTTATACTTTGAATTAGATGATGCTACTTTGAGTAATATTCATATTGTTAGTAATACTATTAATACTAGTAGTATGGGTATTAGTATTGATGAGTTCAGTCCTAGTTTTGTCAATATGACTGTTAATTATAATCGTATTTTGGCTGTTGAGCTTGGTTTGCTTTTTGCAACTACTGATGCTGGTAGCAGTTTTGATTATAATTGGTGGGGGCTTAATGATGCAGTTAGTATGATTTCTGGTTTTGATACTAATAACCATTATATCTTGAATATTACTAATCTTAATAATTTTGCTATTGTTCGAGTTGGTGATACTCTTAATTTTGTATTATTGGTCTTGAATACTACTCTCACTAATGAAGGCGTAGAAAAAATGCCTTACTTTGTGATTAATGGTACTTTTAATGGCTTAAATTTCAGTAGTAGTCGTGATGATCTTTTCATTACTCAGTTCAAAATCCAAAATGTTGGTTTACAATCAAGTAATGCTTCACTTGATCAAGAATTTGTATCATTCGAATTTAATGCTATAAAAAGTAGTGTTATAATCACTGTTGATGATATAACTGCTGAAAAAGGTAAAAAAGTTAGATTGGTAGCTAAGCTCGTTGATCAAAATGGTAAGCCATTGGCTGATAAAAAAGTTAGCTTTTATATAGCTGGTAAATACATTGGAGACGCTATAACTAATCAAGAAGGAATAGCTACTTTAGATTATATACCAGAGAACACTGGAACTTTTCAAGTTACTGCAATATTTTTAGGCGATAAACTTCATAATCCTAGTGAAGGTATTGGTATTTTAACAATCCAAGATAATCTAGATAATAACGACAATGATAAAAACAATTCAGATAATAATGACAATAATAATGACAAAGACAATTCAGATTATAATGTTAAAGCCACTATGAAATCTACAGGAATACCAATAAACTTACTAGTGTTAGTATTGTTAAGTTGTTTAGGAATGGTAATAAGAAAAAAACAATAATATAAAAATATTTTGAGGATAATATGATTTTTTATCCTCTTTTCTTTTTTTAAAATAAATAAGTATATATTTATCCTCAATATCTTCAAAATGAATATTGAAATAATGATCTTTATTATTATCTAAATATTTCCAATAGGAATCATTTTAGCAATTTTTAAACTAATTTTACCATGAATTCTATAAGTATTTAAACAATTTAATTATAATCATAAAAATATTAAAATTTTATAATTAAAAAGAAAAAAGATAAATAGGTGCTTAATGATAATAAATTATTATGATGATGGAAAATGAGCAGAAAATACTACACAGCTTAAAAGAAAGTAATTGTGAGTTGGAAAATCTTATGAAAATCACAGGTTTAAGCAAATTTGAAGCTGTTAATGGTATTAGAAATTTAATATTATATAGCTATATAGAATTCGGCCCTTGTTATGATAAATTAATAAAACAAATATAATCAATTAAAATGAATAGAATTATGGATAGAATGAAATTATAAATCTTTATTTTTTCTTAATTTTATTGCATTTAAATAAAAATCAAGTTGTTCTTCTTCTAATTCATAAATCATTTTAATAAATGGATTTAAATTATTATTAATACCATATTCTTCTAAAGCATCATAATAATTGTTTTTATCTTTCGTTTTAATTGATATTGGTAAAAAATCATTTTTAACTAATTGATAATTCATTATAATTCTTGATATTCTACCATTACCATCAGTAAAAGGATGTATTCTAACAAATTCGGCATGAGTGTATGCTGAATATGCTATTTCATTGAAATCATTATTTTTTAATTTTTTAAAGAATTCATTTAATTCAATTTTTGCAATAATTGGACTTGGTGGGGAATGCTTTGCACCAGTTATTCTAACATCAATATCTCTATATTCTCCACCTTCCATAATATTTTCCATTAGAATTCTGTGAATTTCTTTTATTATTGTTTCATCTAAATTTTTCCCTTTTTTAATAAGTGTTTTAACATAATTCCAAGCTTTTTCATGATTAACTATTTCATATACTTCTCTTAAATCTTTTGAACCTACAGAGATTTTATCTTCAAGTAAAAGTTTAGTTTCTTTTAAAGTTAAAGTATTTCCTTCAATAGCTGTTGAATCGTGAGTAAAATTGATATTAAAATCAGTAGTATAATTTTCTAAGATTTCTTTACTTAGTAGATGTATATTATTTTTAAGTAAATTTTTTTTTTCAATTAGAACTTTGTATTTATCTGTCATTCAAACACAGTCCTTATTTCAATTAAGAATTTTTTCATTCATCAATGATTTTCTATTAATTTTATTTAATTTTTATATAGATTTACAACTTATTTATTTTATGTAATTTTATATAATTTTTTAATTTTTATTTATCTATTATTTTCTAATATTCTGATTTTAGTAGTATTTCATCAATTCATCAAATTCAGGATTAGCTGCAAATTCATCTATGAAATCTTTCATATTTTTGATGAATTCTTTTTTTCTCTCTTCAATATTTTCTATTTTAGAATAATCTTTCTTTAAAGTTAATATTAACTTTATATCATCAGTTTCCAACTCTAATTCTGGATATTCAAGTTCTGGTAATTCTATTTCAAGATTATCGAATTCTTCTAAATCCATAAATAACAACTCAAATAGTGTTTTTGTAAGTATTTTTGTATAAAGTTAATTGAGGAATTTTATTTTTCAATGTATAATTTTATCATAATTATTTAAATTTATATAAATCTTGTTTACTAAATTTGTATCTAATAGATTATACAATATACAATAGAATATACAATATAATTTTTAAGATATTTTTTAATATAATTTTTTAATGATTTTAAAAATTTTATTAGTTTAATAAATTATTTATTATTAAAATTATCTCCCTAATTGTTGATGAGCTCTAGCTAAATGTCCAGCAGCTAATGCTCCAATCAATGATAATTCTCCAGCTAAAACAGTAGCTATTACTATTTCTGCAAATTTTTTAGCTTTTCCAGAACCTACTACTCCTAAAATTTCAAGAGATTCTTGTGCTGTTTTAAGACTTGTTCCTCCACCAACAGTAGCTATTGGTAAATCGGGCATGGATACAGAGAAATATAAATCCCCATCTCTATCTTCTGCAGTAGTGATTCCAAGAGATCCTTCAACGACATGGGCAACATCTTGGCCAGTAGCTAAAAATATAGCTCCAATCATATTTGCATAATGCGCATTAAAACCCATACTTCCACTTGCAGCTGAACCAAGGAGATTTTTTGCTACATTAACCTCTACAATTGCTTCTGCTGTGGTTTTTAACTTATTTTTCACTATTTCTGCAGGAATAACTATATCAGCTACCACAGTTTTTCCTCTACCTTCAACTAAATTAATTGAAGATGGTTTTTTATCAACACAGACATTACCACTGAGTGCAATTATTTGAGCTTCACATTCATCTAATAAAAGTTCAAGAACCTTCTCAGTAGCTATGGTTACCATGTTCATACCCATACTATCTCCAGTAGAATAAACAAAACGAGGATAAACATAATTTCCTACAATGAGAATTGGATCAATTTTTATCAATTTTCCATGGCTTGTTGTTGTTTCAGCTATTTCTTTTAAGTTTTGGAAGTTATTTTCAAACCATTGTTTGATTTTTACAGTTTCTGAAGCTGATTTTGCTTTGATAACAGGAGCTCTAGTCATTTTATCATCAATGACTCTGGTGTTTACTCCTCCTGCTTCGGTTATTGTTGAACAACCTCTATTTACTGAAGCTACAAGGGCTCCTTCAGAAGTAGCTAATGGAACATAAAATTCATTATTATTAGTATCACTATTTTTAATATACTCTCCATTGATTTTTAAAGGACCAGCTACTCCAATTGGGATTTGAATAGTTCCAATAGGATTTTCAATATTTTTTTTCCCAGCTGATTCCATATCAAGAGAGTATTTAGCTATTGTATCAAGATTTGTATTAGAAATTTCTTCAATAAACCTTCTTCTTGTGTCTATAGCTTCTTCAACTGATGAAGTATGTTTTTCAACTTCATAAAGCTTTATTTCACCATTTTTGAGTTTTTGGATGATATTATTAGGTTCCATTTTTTCACAGACAGTATTTAAAATATGATTATAAATCTTTAATTAATTCAACTATATCTGAAGGTTTTTTAGCTACATTAACACCAGCTTGTTCAAGAGCTTGCATTTTACTTTCAGCTGTTCCTGCACTTCCTTCAATAATAGCTCCTGCATGACCCATTCTTTTTCCAGGAGGAGCTGTAATTCCTGCAATATAGGAAACAACTGGTTTAGAGATATTTTCTTTAATATATTCTGCAGCTTTTTCTTCTGCATTTCCACCAATTTCTCCAATCAGCACGATTTTTTCGGTTTCTGGATCGTCTTCGAATTTTTGTAGAATTGTAGAATAGTCTGTGCCTATTACAGGGTCTCCACCAATACCAATACAAGTGCTTTGACCTATTCCTGCTCTTGTTAGCTGACTAGCTACTTCATATGTTAAAGTTCCACTTCTAGAAATAACTCCAACATTACCTTCTGAAAAAATATGCGTAGGCATTATTCCCATTTTTCCAGCTTTTGGAGATATTAATCCAGGAGTATTAGGTCCAATAACAATAACATTCTTCTTTTTTGCATATGCCATTATTTCCATAGAATCGTGAACTGGTATATGTTCAGTGATTATCACAACAAGATCTAAATGTTTTATAGATTCGAATGCAGCATCCTTTGCATAAGGTGCTGGAACAAATATTATAGAAGCATTTACATCAGTATTTTCCTTAGCTTCTTCTATTGAATCAAATATTGGAACTCCTTGAAATTCTTGCCCACCTTTTCCAGGAGTTACACCAGCTACAATATTAGTATTATATTGAAGCATTTGTTCTGTATGAAAAGAACCTTGTTTTCCAGTGATTCCTTGAACTAAACATTTTGTATTTTCATTTAATAGAATCATTTTTACCCTCATTGCCCTTATTTATAATTTCAATAATTTATTTTTTATTCACGGATTAATTATATTAGTTATTTTTATTAATTATTTTAAATTAATTATCTTAAAATTCTTGTTCTTTCTTGGAAAGGAACTGCTAAATCAATAACATTGCCATTCATAAAAGCTGTAGCTGAAAAAATTACACTTCCAGGTATTACATTAGCTGGTGTTCCTCTTTCCACAAGATATGTATTTTTATTTCCACATGCTGCACCAATCATAGCACTAGCAACTACACCTACAGACTCAATATTTTCAATAGTAGCTACTATAACTGGATCATCGGTATCATTTGAAACATAACCTACACCAGGGATTTTTCTTTGCTTTCCACCTAATTTATTACAAACATCAGTAAGCCCTGGCATTCCACTACCTGCATCAATGCAAGAGTTAGCTACATCTTCTACAAAACTTTCTCCTCCATATGTATCAAAAGCAATTATTATTGCATCAGGATATCTGTCTTGTCTGATTTTTGCTTCTGCATAAGAAATTCCTTCTCCAGCAGTTTCTGGATTAGATGATATTCCACCTACATCACCGATGTCTTCAGCATTATTCCTTAAAATATTCACAATTTCTTGATTAATATCTTCAAGTAATTCATCTTCTACAAAAGCTGATATTACTATATCATCACCAGTGATATTGGTTAAAGCTGCACTATGAGCACCTTTATCTACTAGTTTTGAAATATCTCTTTCAATACTATTTGTGAGTGAATAACTACAAGAAACATCATTAATAGATATATCTGCCCCAATAGCTGTTACCTTCAATTTAACACCAAACTATCTTTTCAATATATAAAACATATAATTATATTTTTTAATATTCTATTTCAATAATTTATTTTTCATTAATTTTTATTAATTTTTAATAAATTTTTTATAATTATATTTCATTATAATTATATTTCAATAATTATATTTTTATAATTTATTTTTTAATAATTTTATTTTAATTAATATAATGATATAATATTTATAATAGTATAATATTTATTAATTGTTATTTAAATACTAATTGATTTAATATTAATTTCATATCTAGATTCAGAAACTTTAACACAAAGTAATTTTACTAAAATTTCTTAAGTTGAAACCTCAGAGAATTAAATAGCAAAATTAATTATATAAGAAAAATATATTTTATTTTTTATAGAAAATTTAGTAAATTATTGTAAATTAAAATAATAATACTGAATAAAATACCAATATTAAAAATATTAAAATTATAAATAAATAATTAGAATAATTAAAATAAAATTATTAAATAAATAATTTAATTATATCTCATTTTATAAAAGAGGAAGAATATTGATTTCAGAAACTAAAATAGCTATTCCTATAATGCAGAAAAATACAGAAGATATTATTAATACAGCTAATGACTATATTAAAAAAGGAGCTGATCTTCTTGAACTTAGAATAGATGGAATAGTCAATGCTGATTCTAACACTATTAAAGAAATTATAGGGGAGATAGCTTTTCCAATCATTGCTACTAATCGTAGTAAAGATGAAGGAGGTAGTTTCGTTGGAAGTGAAAGAGAAAGAATTGATATTCTTAAATCTTGCTGTGGTTTAAAATATGTTGAATATATTGATATTGAGCTTCAAACAGATTCTTGTCTTAGAAATTATATTTTAGGTAAATGTGAAGATGTAGGAGTTAAAACTATTATTTCTTTTCATGATTTTGAAAAAACTCCTCCTGTAGATGATTTGCTTGAAATTGTAAAAAAAGAAAGATCATTGGGAGATGTAGCTAAAATAGCTGTTATGCCTAAAAATCTTGAAGATACTATTAGTGTTTTAGCTATTATGTCACGTTGTGAAAATACTATAGCTATTTCTATGGGAGAATTAGGAAGTTATACAAGAGTAATGGCGTCTAAATTTAATGCACCTATTACTTTTGCAACAGGTGGGGATGTAACAGCTCCTGGTCAAATCGATATTGAAACTATGAAATTAATGTTGAATATGGACTTAATGGATCACGATGATTTATTGGAAGATATTTAAACTTTATGTATGATTTTATGTATTTTTTATTTATATATTGTATTTAAATAACTATATTGTATATTTATTTAAATAAGATAGTAAACATTATTATATTTGAAAATATTAAGTATATTATAATCTAAATTATATTTATATCTAATATATTTATATATAATAATTTATTATACATAGAATATTTTATATATAGAATATTTAATATCACAATATATTATATTAAAATATTATATTATATTAAAATATATTATATCTAAAATATTTAATACAATTAATATCTAAAAAATATCTACAATATAATTTATATCTAAAATTTTTAAATATTATTATATTGATTTTTTGTAGATTTTTTATTAAAATGGAGGAGTTTTTATCCAAAAAAGTAGAAAATTTATAACTATTCTCGTAGCTTTGATTATAGTAATAGCTCTTAGTGTTATTGTTGTATCTTTTGCTTTCTCTGATACTGTAAGACTTGATGTTACATTAGATGGTCAAAATGTTACTGTAAGTCCTATTGCAGTACCTTTTGGCAAAGACATAGGTTCGATGAGTACTGAAATGGAAAATTATACTTATGATCAAATGAATAATGTAGACAGCAATGTAACTACTTTAAAAGAAGGTTTAACTAAAATAGCTAAAAATTATGGCTTTAAAGATATAACTGTTAATGTTAATTCTCAATTTGGTGAAAACACAATGCCAATGGAAGTCGTAGTTGATGGTGTTTCTATGGTTCCAACTTTAAAAGATGGGGAAAATGTTATAATCGAAAAAACAAAAAGTCCTAAAATTGGAGATATAATTGTTGTTAAAGACCCTGAAGAGGTTCTTCTTATTAAAAGACTGGGTAATATTAGTGGGGATCAAATATTCTTATCTAGTGACAATAATGACACTGTAGTTATGAATGTAAATGGTGTTCCAGTTGAAATGATAGCTATTGAAAAATGGACAAATGCATCTAATATTGTTGGTGTAGCTAAAATATTCAATGTTTAGAATAGATTTAGAATTTGGATATTTTATATTATAGCTATTATTCTTAAATAGCTATTATTTTTAGTTTTTTATTATTTTTTATTTAGATTTATATTTTTAATTCTATATTTTTATAATTTTATTTAATTTTATATTTTGTATTATTTTTCTATAATATTTTTTTAAAAAAAATTAATGATTTTAATAAAATGAATTTCAGTCAATTTCAATCAATTTCAGTATTAATGCCATATATAGATTCTATATTGTCTTTATGGATTTTAAATGCATCTTCTTCTGTAAATATCCCTTTGTTTAAAAAATCTAGTGTTCGTTTTGGAACAGTTTTTAGACCAAGCACAGCTCCAGGACGACTAAGTTCATCAAGATAATCAGTTTCCATTAAGAAATTATCTCCTTTAGCTATAGCTTTTTTAATATTATCTTTTCCAGACATAACTGAGGGTGTAAGTCCAAAGTTTTCTTCCTCAAGAATATATGGTCCTGAATAATGTTTAATTAATTTTTTTTTATTGAAATTGATTTCATCTGCAAAAGATGCAAATTCTTTAAATTGCTCTTCTTCAGCTGATTCTGTATGAAGTTGAACTGGACAATCTAATTCTTTAGCTAGTCTAAGGCCATATTTGAGAATTTTGTTTTGGTAATTCATTTCTTCTCCATTCACTTCATAATGGGGTCTACCAATCTCTCCAATTCCTACAGCTTTTTTCTCTTCAACAAGTTTTTTTCCATAATCCAAAGCTTTTTTTACTCTTTTATAGCTATCCTCCAGAGATTTTCCACTTTCGATTAATTTTGAAAATTCAGCTGGATGAACACCAACTACTGGAAAAGCTTTCACCTTTGTATTTTGGGTGATCTCATGACAATAGCTAATAACTAGATCCATAGCTTTTTCAAATTCAAATGTTTCTCCCATAGACCAAGATGGTTTGTTGGGAATAATCATAACTCTACCACCTACATTATAAAATTGTTTAGCTACTTTTACAGGACCAATTCCATTTATATGGTCTACATGTATATGGTTGTCTGTTATTGGAATTTCTAATGGATTAGCTATCATATTATCTTTATTATTCAATTATTTGAATTATTTTATATTATTATTAATTATTTCAACAAATTAATATTAATAATAATTAATTAAATTAATTAATTTTAATAGGATATTTTACTTATAATATAAATTATATATCTATAAATTATATACCCATTCGTTTATTATCATTACTATCTTGTTGATTATATATATTATCAATTATTATTGATAATTTTAATTTTAATAAAAATTATAAAAATTATAAAAATCATAAATAAAAATAATATAAAATTATAAAAATATAAAAATATATTAATAATGAATTCTATAAATAATATAATAATTGAAAATAATTATAATTTTTTTGTTATTTATTAACAATTGGTTAAAAAATGAAAATAAGACTAAATCAAGATCATGCTATAGCTAAGAAAATTGGATTCATTCCGAAATACTTCAAATTAAACTCTAAAGTATATATGGAAAATGAAAAAAAGCTTTATATAGATTATATTGAAGTTACACAAAAAGGAAAGAAATCTTTTAAAAAATTTTTAGAATTAGCTCATAAAGAAGGATTTAAAATATACATCCCTCAAGCTCCTGTTCATTTGAAAAAAATTATTAGGCAGTATCGTCTCCCTTTTGATCTTTGGGTTGCTGAAGACGAGAAATTATGCTTAGATAACTATGCTGTTATCCATTTACATTGGTTAGAGATTCATCCCGATGAAAATGCTGAAGAAAAGTATTATAATGAAATAGAAGACCATTATTAGATGGATTTAATATACTTTGATTCTATTATTTTTTTATTAGATGAATCTAATATACTTTGATTCTATATTTTTTACAATCTATTATTTTTTATTATTTTTTTATTATTTTAAGTTATTACCTAATATCGTGTTTATTTTCACTACAAGGACTATCAATTTCATTTTTATAAGAATTTAAAGTTTGATTTTCATTATCATCTTCATAATTCTCATATCCAATTTTTTCAAGAACTGTTTTTATATCTACTTTAGTTTTAAAACAACCTGCTCTTGAAAGTAAGACTCCTTGTGGTGCAAAATTAGCTAATTTCATCATAGTCAAATTTAAATCTTCATAACAAGCTACTCCAAGTACAGATTTAAATTCATTGTTTTTAACAATTTTTTTAACAAAAGTTGAACCTGGAATAACAAAGACTTTATAACCCATTTTTTCAGCTTTTGGCTTGATTATACCAATTGCACATTTACCACAGCAATCACAAACAAGACCAGTTTCATCTAATATAGCTTCACATTTAGGATTTCTAAGACAATGTGGAAAAACGATTATTTTATCTTTAGGTTCAATATCATTGAACTTCTTTTCATTAACCTTATTTCTAACTTCTACCCCAATATGATCGACCATAGATTCATCAAAACCTAAACTTTTAGCTAATTGTTTAAGTGGTGAGTAGAAAACATCTAATACAAAGATAATTAATCTTGGAAAAATAAGAATATTTTTTTTAAGAAGGGTTCTACCTAAAATAAGAGCCAAGACTAGTAAAATAAATAGCATAATAGCTATTATAATTAATGTCTGACCAAAAATCTGAAATAAAGTTTCAATCATTATATTACACACATTTTTTATTTTTACAATTAAATTGTATTTTTCTAATATGTTATTCTTAAATAATAAGTATAACTATATTATTTTTTATATATTTTTATAGAGTTATTTTGTTTATATAGGTATTATGATTTTTATAATACCTTGTTTTATATTATAATTAATAAATTAATTTATTTTTATTTATATTATTAAAAATAGTATTATTGAGAATTTATAGTTACAATGATTCAATTTTATAATTTTCAATCTCTCTATTAATAGCTAATCCATTCTCTGTTTTGTCTAATTTTAACCCTGATAAACTATCACAAGAACACAAAATATCTTGTTCAGGATGGGTTCCAGGAGTTATATTACAGTCAAGTTGAACTGATTCTCCAATAGAAAGGACTGTTTTCAGCCTTTTTGAACTTGGATGATCTTTTGGAAGAACAATTATTGGAGATTCCATTTCACGTGTAAGATATACAAGAGCTTTAATTGCTTTTTCATATTTTTCTCCAGTTCCAAAAGCTGATACTGCTATTAAATCATCTTTTTCAAGATACATAACAATTTCTTCTTTTTCAGGAGTTCCTATAAAAAGCATCTGATTATTAGCTACCTTTACAACTCCAACAGTTCCAGTATCTCCAATTAAAAATAATATTTCACTTGGTTTAAGATTAATTTCAGTTTTCAATGTTAAATTCCTCTTATGAAACTATATTTCTATAATTAGCTTAAACATTAGATTAAACATTAGTTTAATAATATTAATTTAATAATATTAGCTTAATTATATTAATATTTAATTAATTTAACTATATTAACTTAATTTAACTTAATTATTAAATTAAAATTTGATTCAATAAAATAAATTATATAAAATAATTAAAAGTTGAAATAAAAGTTGAAAAATTAAAAATTTGATAAGTTTATTCTAAACATTCAACATTATCGCTTTGGCATGATGGACAAACTACTCTTTTACCTAATCCTTTAAACTCATTACCGCAATCTAAACAACGGTATCTTTTAGTTTTGAGATTTTTCAGTTTAACATCTGCCATTGGTCCTCCAACAGTACACATAAAATCACCTTTTTTTATTAAATATGGTATATTATATATTGTTCCTAATATTTATTTTTTTCTTATTCTTTTTTTATTCTTTTTTATTTTTTGATTTAAATTTTTCATTTTTCTATTTATTTTTTTATAAAATTTATGATAATCGTTTATGATTACTATATTCATGTAAATTTAATACTATTACTTTTCATATACTCTTCGAAACTCATTAAATATTAAATTTTTCATATTGTTATACATGAATCAAAAAACATTATGGGATAGTATAGAAGAAACACAGACCATTTTTAGAGAAAAAGAGGTTTTTACTATTGAATATATTCCTGAAGTTGTAGATTATCGAAAAAATCAAATTGATAAAATATTATATAATCTTAAAGATAATTTAGATCAACATAAGCGCCCTTATCATATGATTCTTAATGGATCTTATGGGACGGGTAAAACTTTAACAATTAATTATATTTTTTCTCAAGTAGAAAAGAGATATCATCATGTTAAAACAGTTCATGTGAATTGTAAAAATTATAAATCTCAATATCAGATTTATTTAAAGATTTATGAGAAATTATTCAATAAAAAAAGGCGTGTAGATGGGTTATCAACCTTTACTATTCTCAACAATATAATAAAAGAAATTGTTCGAAGAAATATTATTCTGCTAGTTGCTTTAGATGATATCAATTCTGCAAAATCAGATAGGGATCTTAATAATGTTTTATATAATCTTTTAAGAGCTTCTGAAAGTGATAAGAATGCTAAAATTACTGTTTTTTCAGTTACTAATGATGAAGTGGTTTTGTTTCTAGATAGAAATGTTCAAACTGTCTTTAATGGGATTAATGTTAATTTTCCAAATTATAATTATAATGAGATATATAATATTTTATCTGAAAGATGCCACATAGGTTTATATGAAGGTGCAGTATCTGAGAAGACATTAAGTGACCTTGCAAGATACACATATGATCTTGGTGATTTACGTAAAGGCTTTGATGAAATATATAAAGCTGGTTTAAATGCTGAAGAAGAAGGTTCTCATAAAATATTAAAAAGTCATTTTAGCTGATTTTTATTAAGATTATATTTTAAAATTATATCTTAAAGCTTCATTTTTAAATATTTTTTCTTAAAATTATATCTTAAAATTGTATTTTAAAATTTATATTTTAAAAATATTTATTTCATTCTTTATTTTTTATTTTTCATATTTTTATTTGTATATAATAAAATAAATATATTATAAAAAACTAATGTATAACTATATAAGCATTAATAATATTATGAATGAATTTTATATTGAAGATTATAGTATGGGTTTGCTAAATTGATATATGAAACTAATTGAGGTATAATCATGAAAAAAAATATTTTTCCATTTACAGCTATTGTTGGACAAGAGAAAATTAAAAAAGCTCTTATTTTAAATGCCATAAATCCTTCAATTGGAGGGGTTTTGATTAAAGGTGATCGTGGTACTGGTAAAACTACGGCTGTTAGAGCTTTAGCTAATCTTCTTCCAGAGATTGAAGTTGTTGAGGGATGTTCTTTTAATTGTGATGAGGATAGCTATCGTGAATTTGAACTTTATAAGGTTAATGACAAATCAGCTGATGATGATATTCTTATTATTAAAAAACCGATGAGTGTTGTTGAACTTCCTCTTGGTGCTACTGAAGACAGAGTTGTAGGTTCTCTTGATATTGAAAAAGCACTTAAAGAAGGGATAAAAGCTCTTGAACCAGGTTTACTTGCTCAAACTAATCGTAATATCCTTTATATCGATGAAATAAATCTTCTGGATGATAATCTTGTTGATATTTTGTTGGATGCAGCTGCATTTGGAGTAAATACTATTGAAAGAGAAGGGATTTCGATTTCTCACCCGTCCCGTTTTATTCTTGTTGGAACAATGAATCCTGAAGAAGGTGAACTCCGTGGACAGCTATCTGATAGGATTGGGCTTGAAATAGAAGTTGAGGGAATTGGGAATATTGATGATAGGATTCTTATTATGAAAAGAAGAGAAGAATTTGAAATGGATCCTGCTTCTTTCATAGCTAAATTTGATGATGAACAAAAAGAACTTCAAAATAGAATTATTGAAGCTCAAAAATTGTTAAATAATGTAGAAATAGATTCTACTTCTTTGGAGATAATAGCTAGAATAACTCTTGAATTAGGTGCAGAAGGCCATAGAAGTGATATATCTATTTTGAAAACATCTAAAACAATTGCTGCATTTAATAATCATCTCAAAGTAGATGATAATGATCTTGAAGAAGCTATTTCTCTTGTTCTTGGAAATGATAAATTACTTTCTCAAAGGATTCAAAAAATTAAAAAAGATATTGAAAAGAGAGATGAAGAAAATTCCTCTGATTCTTTAGAAGGTATTCAAAACAAAATCGAAGAACAATTACAAGAATCATTACAAAAAAAATTACAAGATATCAATCAAAATACAGATTTTGGATTAGATAAGGAAAAAACAAGTAATAAATCTGATATAGATGATAATAATAGTGAAGATATTGAAGATATTGAGAAAATTGATTTAGGAAACAATAAATCAAAAAAACTTGATTTTGTAAATGATTCTGATTTTAAAATAAAAGATGAATTTGATTCAAAAATTAACCAGGGGGAAAAAATAGAAAATTTCAATGATATTGATATTGAGGGGAAGCTTGATATAAAAAAATATTAATGATTGAAGGTGAAAAAAGAGAAAAACTCTATGGAAGAAGTGTTAATTCTAAAAATAAAAAAGGGAAATATGTTAAAAGTAAATTCTTAAATAAATCATCAGATGATATAGCTATAGATGCAACTTTACGAGCAGCTGCACTAAGGAATGCTTCTAAAGATAATAATATTAATAATATTGAGAATAATAATAACAATATTAATAATAATATTAAGAATAACAATAGCAATATTAATAATTTAGATTTGAATCATCTAAAAGTTGATAAAAATCTAGATAAATCAAAAAAATCATTAAACATTAAAAATGAAGATTTAAGGGAAAAAATAAGAAAACATGGAGCTAAATTATCTATTGCATTGGTTATTGATATGAGTGGATCAATGCTTAGTAGTGAAAAACTCAACAGAATTAAAGCTATATTACATAAAATTATTCTTAATGTTCATATTAACAAGGATAAATTAGCTGTAATAGGATTTAAAGGAAAAGATTCAGAAATTATTATCCCAAATACAAAAAGACCTAGCTCTTTTTTAGACAAACTTAATAATATAACAGTAGGAGGGACTACTCCGATGGCAGCTGGACTTGAAAAAGGGTTGGAAATTTTAAAAAAAGATTGTAAAAAAGAAGAATACATTCCAATGATTATGGTTTTATCTGATGGGGTAACAAATGTAGGTTTAGCTAGATCTAAACTTAATAATGGATTAGCTACAGATTATGGTGCAAATTTAGGAGTTATTAACAATTATAATAATAAAAAACTAATGAACAGCCCCATCAATGATGTTTTAGATGTTGGTGAGGAAATAGCTAAGTATAATATTCACACAGTAATTGTAAATTTTGAAAAAGAAAAAAATAAAGGACGTAGTGTGAATAAAGAGTTAGCCTTTGTAACTAGTGGCAGATTCTATGATCTAGAACAACTAGGTGATATATTAGCTGAGGATATATTTGAAGATGAACCTATTGATAAAGAATCACTTAAATTTGGTTCTTTTAAAAGTGATTTGTCTGATATGGTTCTTGAAAACATTTTAAACTATGAACGTGAGAATATTTAATACTTAATGATTTTTGATACTTTTATTTTTAATATTAGATTTATTATTTATTGTGATTTATTGTGATTGATTTCCATGAAAAAAAATATTTTTCCTTTTACAGCTATTGTTGGTCAAGAAAAGATTAAAAAAGCTCTTATTTTAAATGCCATAAATCCTTCAATCGGTGGAGTTTTGATTAAGGGTGATCGTGGTACTGGTAAAACTACGGGAGTTAGAGCCTTAGCTAATCTTCTTCCTGAGATTGAAGTTGTAGAAGGGGATATATTTAACTCTGATTTAGATAGCTATTATGAATTTAAGCTTTATGAATTTTATGGCAAAAATAAAGGTGATGAGGTTAAACTTATCAAAAAACCAATGAAAGTAATTGAACTTCCTCTTGGTGCTACTGAAGATAGAGTTGTAGGTTCTCTTGATATTGAAAAAGCATTGAATGAAGGAAAAAAAGCATTTGAACCTGGTTTACTTGGTCAAGCTAATGGAAATATTCTTTATATTGATGAGATAAATCTTCTTGATGATAATCTTGTTGATATTTTATTGGATGCTGCTGCATTTGGAGTAAATACTGTTGAAAGGGAAGGGATTTCAATTTCTCATCCGTCTCGCTTTATTCTTGTTGGAACAATGAACCCTGAAGAAGGTGAACTCCGTGGACAATTATCTGATAGAATTGGTTTAAAAATTTCAGTTAATGGAATTACAGATATTGAAGAAAGAATAGAAATAATTAAACGTATTGATGAGTATGAAAAAAATCCAAAAGTTTTTATAGCTAAATATAAGAATCAAGAGGAGAAATTACAAAAAAAGATTATAGATGGGAGAAAACTTCTTCCAACAGTTGGGATTACGGATGATTATATTGAAATAATAGCTAGAATAGTTAGAAATCTCGGGGCTGAAGGTCATAGGAGTGATATAGCTATTTTAAAAACTGCAAAAACAATAGCTGCTTTTAAAGGAAATTGGAAAGTTCAGATGGAAGATTTAAAAGAGGCGATTCTACTTGTTTTAGGGGAAATAAATCAATGTGATAATGAACAAATCAATAATCAAATTCAACAAGCTCAAAATGAAATGAACCAAGAAAATAATTTTGATGAAGAAAATCAAGATCAAGAAGATTATAATGATGATTCTAATTTTGATGAAGAAAATCAAGATCAATTAGATGATTCTGATAATTCCTCAAATTCTGAAGATTCTGGTGAATTTGGTGATAATCAAAGTTATGATGATAATCCTGATGAAAGTAATTATGATCAAGATGAAAATAATACTGATAATGAAGATAATACAAATATTGATAATGAAAATAATGAATCAAGTGAAGATAATCAAATTAATGATGATGAATTAGATGATTTTGAAGATGAAGATGAGAATGAAAATAATGATTATGGGAATGATAATCAACTTCAAGGGGAAGTAAATGATTCTGAAACATCTGATGATGAATATCAAGTGGATTATAATGAAAATGACTCTGAAAAGGAAATAAATGAGTTTGATATGGAAGATCTTGAGAAAGATATTCGTAAAATGCTTGTAATGGAAGGTCGTGAAAAAGAAAAATTCTATGGAAGTCGAGTTGATTCAAAGAGCGAAAAAGGAAAATATATTAAAAGTAAATATTCTCAAAAAGTATCTTCTTCAGATATAGCTGTTGATGCTACTCTCAGAGCTGCTGCAATGCGTTTTAAAAAGAAAGATAATAATACTGATTTTAAAACTAAAGATAATTTAGAAGTTTCAAATAATTCAAATAACTCAAATGGTTTAAAAATCAATATTAAAAATCAAGATATTCGTGAAAAGGTTAGAAAACACAAAGCAAGAGCTAGTGTAGCTATTGTAGTAGATATGAGTGGATCTATGCTTGGTGAAAAGAAAGTTAATAAAATCCGAGCTATTTTAGATAGAATCATTAAGAACATAAATAGGAATCGTGACAAACTATCAGTTATAGGATTCAAAGGTAAAGATTCTGAAATTATTATTCCAAATACAAAACGTCCTAATTCTTTCCTAGATAAATTAGATAAGATTACTGTAGGTGGAACTACTCCTATGGCATCAGGCTTAGAAAAAGCTCTTGAAATATTGAAAACTGAAAAAAGAAAAGGAGAATTTATTCCAATGCTAATTTTACTTTCTGATGGGATGCCTAATGTTGGTTTAAAAGATAGTTATATTAAAAAAAGTACTGGAAGTCCTGTTAATGATGTTTTAGCTGTTGGAGAAGAGTTAGCTGAAAATGATATTTATACTGTTATCATTGATTTTGAGAAAAAACATAAACATGGTAGAAATATAAATATGGAGTTAGCTTTTTTAGCTAATGGTCGTTATTATGATTTAGAAGATGTTTATAATCCGAGTATAGCTATTGATAAGATATTAACATATGAACGTAAAATTTTATGAGTTAATTGTTATTATTCATTTTTCATTTTTTCTATTTTTTATTTTTTTATTTTTTCTAGTTGTATTAACAGTATTCAATTCTTTATTTTATTAATCTATATTTTTTAATTTAACTTCATAGTGGACAATATTTCATCAAAAAGTACTTTATCTTGTTTTTTAAGTTCTTGATCACAATAAAATGTGATGACGTAGGTTTTTGATTGGTTTTTTTGTACTAATATTAAGTATTGCCAATAATCAGCTTTTGTTGTGCTTAATGAGAAAGCTTTTTTATTGTCAACAGTTATATTTTTGGGATGTTTGTATCTTTCTGTTTCTTGTTGTATTTTTAACTCTTCATTAATAGGATAGTCTGAAATGTAAAAAATTATTCCATCATCCCACCTACTAATATATTCTTTTTTAAATAAACTAATTAATTTCTTAAATTGATCATAGTTCCAATAACTAGGATATTGGAAGTAAATTCCACTTTTATTATAAATTTTAATTTTGTCTGTTGTTTTTTTATTGTCATTAAAGATAAGATTGTTTATATTGTTATTTTGGTTATTATTATTATTATTTGTTATATTTTGTGTATTATTATTTGTGAGATTAACTATTGGTTCTTTGTTTGTTTCTCCCTCAATAGTTGTTTTTATATCATTTAATGTAATATAAATTGGTTGAGTGTTTACAGTAGCTACAAATACAGCTAATATACACAAAATTATTATTAATATAATCGATTTATCCATATTAATCTATATTTATTTTATTTTTTATTCTATTTAGATTTTTGTTTTTATATTATTTTAAAAAATAATTATGCTAATTATAAAGAAAATATTTCACTATTTATGGAAGATTATCATTTATTTAAATGATAAAAAAACCAGTTATAAATAATCAATAAGAATATTTTTAATGATATGATTAAATAAATATCAATATTTGTGTTTTAAAAATTAAAATTATTTTTAATATTGATAAAGTATCCTGTGAGTAAAAATTATGATAAATAAATAATAGAGAAAAAAGATGAATAGTGTTATACCATTTATAGTATAAATTTAATATTTTAAAAAGAATATTTTAATAAATTTTTCAGTATTTTAATATCTGTAAAAATCTTTTAATTTCATTTATTTTTTGGTTTTTTAATATATTTTTTCTTCATTTCTGCAAGTTCACCTTCATTGAAAACGTGTTTTTCTTCTAAGAGGAAAAGTTCCTCGATTTTAGAACATTCAAGAATTCTTGATAATTTGTAAGCTAGAAGTAGTGATGGATTATATTTTCCTTTTTCTATCGCACTTATAGTTTGTCTAGTGACTCCCGCCATTTTAGCTAAATCTTTTTGATTTATGCCCATTTCCTTTCTCACATATCTTACAATACTATTCATAGATAAAATCCAACTTTGTTAGTTATTTTTTGTTTTCTATAGAAATGTTTTCATGAATAATTAAATATATTATACCTTATATTAATTATATTTATATTACATTATATTATTTTATTAATGATATTATATTAATGATATAAATAATATATTAAAATTTTTTCTATAAATAACATTATTTAAAATTCATTTTGAAAATATAACTGTTTTATATTTTAATAATAATTAATATTATAATCATATTTAATATATTTTTTCTTAATAATTAAATATAAAATTTAATATTATATATTTTTTTATTTTTTGTTTCAGCTTTACATTTAATTTTTCATTTATTTTAATAATGTATAGTATTTTATACATAATATGGCTGATTGATATATAATATTGAAGGTTGGTGAATATATGTATATTATTTGTCTTTATATTTCAACAAAGATTAATAATTTTTAAAATATGAATATACTATGTTAATATCTAATATTTAAATAATATGGAATTAAAAGGATAATCACTGATAATTTCTTATTTTAATCAAATATAATTAATAGTATATAATTAATATACAATTGAAATAGATAATTCAGAATAGTGAATATTATTAAATTTTGATATGAATAAATAATGGAATTATGCTTAAAAATAAATGAAAAATTTTTATAATTTTAATTTATCTGATAAGAAATAAATTAATAATATAAAATAATATAAAATCAAATGAAGCTTTTTAAAGCTTTTTAAATTAATTATGAACTAATACTCATAAATAAACAAAATGAATGTAAGAAAAATAGAAAAAAAGAAAAATATAAGAAAAAATATAAGAATAAAGTAAATTAAAAAATCGAATTTTTGTAATTTTATTTATAAATTTTTTATAAATTATTTAATTCAACTAATCAAACTTTTAATAATGCTAGTATTCCATTGTTCTGGATATCCAAACATGTAGAAACTTTTGTTATCTTTTGTGAAATAATAAAAGAAATCTTCATTTCCATAATTTAGTTTGATTTTTGTCACTGTAACATTGGCTATTTTTGTTTTATTAGTTTCATTTGGTATAGCTTTACCTGATCTCTCTTTGTATTGGTTTGATACATTTCTAGCTGCTGCAAGTGCATTATCATATGAACTTGTTGTATGAATAACTAAAGATTTATTGGATTTTGTTTCTCCATTGATAACTGTTTCGTCTGTTACTGTAATTGCTGAATCATTATTTTTTATTATATTATATGAATTATTTCCAGCATTAGTTGGCACTGTAAAATCAGTCCCATTTAGATTTTTCGTGATTTTATTTCCATAATTAAGACTTATTACTCCAGCTACAATAATAGCTATAATAATAACAATTATTACAAAGAATATCTTTCTTTTAGTTTCCATAATTATCACTCATTCAATATTATATATTTTAATATTATAATTTGTATAGATTAGATATTATATTTTATATTATTTTATATTATTTTACTAATGAATTAGAGTATTAAATATATATTATAAATTTGTATATCATGTTTAATGTATATTTTGTTTTCTTTTTTGATATTCATATAAATTTTAAAGTATTATATTATTAAATAACTTAATCTTTTTTATAAAATATTTAAAAATCAAAAATCACTAACATAACCTTTTATAACCATTTATAAATATTTATAACTAATATCATTAAGTATTATTAATTATCTATTAAATATCATTAAACATAATTAAATTTATTATATATAAAACTTAAATAATATTGATGAATGAAAAAATGAATCGATTGAAGATAATTGTTTTCCATGCAAATGAATGTGATAAGAAGAAATGCACTGCTTATAAGATGGAAAAACAAAAAAACTGCAGAATTATATATAATCTAAACCAGATCCCTCGTGGAGCTATTATTTTAAATCCTTTTGCAGAAAGAGCAGTTTCTCCTGAAGACAAACACCTTGTTGAAAAACGAGGAGTAGTTGGTCTTGACTGTTCTTGGAATAAAGTTTCTTCTTCAGCTAAATTTTTTTCTCTAACTAAATATCATAGAAGTTTACCATTTATGATAGCTACAAGTCCTGTAAACTATGGAAAACCATGTAAACTATCTACTGTTGAGGCAATAGCAGCTACTCTTTATATCACTGGTTTTAAAGAAGTTGCAAAAGATATTATGAATGGGTTTAAATGGGGTCATACATTTATTGAACTAAATTTTGAACTTCTTGAAGCTTATAGCTCAGCAAAAACCAGTTCTGAAGTTGTAAATATTCAAAATGAATTTTTAAAACAATACGAAGATTAAATTTTTTTCTTATCAATTTTTTTTATTTTTTTTATTTTAGTAATATTTTTACCTTGAATTGTATATGATAAGTTTTTACTAGTACATTGTTTTTATGTATTAGTATTGTTTATTTATATTCTTATTTTTCGTTTTTATGAGAATCTTTATATATTAGTTTTTTTATATATTTCTTTATTTAGTAATAATTATTTAAGAAAAAGTAATTAAATTTATATTAATTATTATATTTTCAATAATAATCTGAACAATTAATGGATTATAGTTTTTGAGTAATGTTTTTAGGTATATGGGTTTGGAGGGATTAGATAATGCTATATAAAAAAATTATTATAATAGTATTTTTATTGGTGTTCTTTTTATGTGTGGTATCTAGTGTTTCGGCTGCTGATCATACTGTGATTGGTTCTACTTTTGAGGATATTCAGGATTCTATTGATGGTTCTGGTAATAATGATCGTATTTTATTGGGTAATAAGACTTATACTGGTAGTGGTAGTCAGATTCGTGTTCTTAATAAAACAAGTATTGTTATTCAGGGTAAATCTGATAGTGAGCATGCGGTTTTAGATGCTCATCATTTAAGTCGTATAATTGGTGTTGATGAGAATTCCACTGTTACTTTTCTATTTATCGATTTTATTAATGGTGATTCTGGTATAGGTGGTGGTTCAGCTATTATTGCTCATGGTACTATAGTTGTTGAGAATTGTAATTTTAGGAATAATTGGGGTGAAAGTGGTGGAGCTATCTTTATTCGACCAGGAGTAGATGATTGTACTTTCATTAATTGTAGTTTTATTAATAATCAAGGTCGTTATGAAGGTGATGATGAGCATGTTGAAGGTGGAGCTATAGATTCACATGGAAATAGAACAATAATTATAGATTGTATCTTTAAAGGAAATAGTGCTTTGACTACTGGTGGTGCTGTTAATCTTGCTCGTGGAACTGGATATCAAGTGATTAATTGTGTTTTTGAAGATAATTATGCGAATTTTGGTGGAGCCATAAGAATAAACATGGGAGAAGTACTAATAGAAAATTGTACCTTTAAAAACAATATTGCCAATGAATCAAATGGTGGAGCAATAGATTCAAGATATGCAGATCTAACAATAAAAAACTCAAACTTCACAGGCAATACTGCAATTTCTAATGGTGGTGCAATCAATGATCTTTCAAACTCTAATCCTGCCTATTTAAATATTATAAATTGTAATTTTATCAATAATAAAGCTACTAATGGTGGAGGAATATATTCACAAAATCCATTAAATATCACGGATTCAAATTTTAATAACAATCGTGCAGACACTGGAAATTCAGGTGGTGTTTACTCAGCTAAAGCAATATTGATCCAAAATTCTAATTTTATTAGTAATACTGGTAGAGGATTAGTTTTAAGTGGTGATGGAACTATTATTTCAGGTAATAATTTCACAGGGAATAGTGAACATGCTATTAGAAGCAATAATCTTCAAAATGCAATAATAAATAATAATAGGGTCATAAACAATGGCGGCACAGGATTATATATCACTGGAAATAGAAATAAGATTTATAGTAACGTTTTCACAGGTAATAATATTGGTGTTAATGTAAATGGTAATTATACTAATTTTACAAATAATGTTGTCAGTAATAGTGATAGCAATGGTTTAGTTTTAACTGGTGTTGAAGCTATTATTTCAGGTAATAATTTCACAGGTAATGTTGAACATGCTATTAGAAGTACTAATCTTCAAAATGGAATAATAAATAATAATAGGGTTATAAATAATGGTGGTACTGGATTATATATTACTGGAAATATGAATAAGATTTATGATAATGTTTTTAATAGTAATAATGTTGGTGTTAATGTAAATGGTAATTATAGTAATTTTACAAGTAATGTTGTTAGTAATAGTGATAGTAATGGTGTAGTTTTAACTGGTTATGGGGTAACTTTTGTTAATAATAATATTTCTAATAATAAAGGTCATGGACTTGTTTTAAATGGAAACAATCCTAATATTAGAAATAATCGTTTTATTGCTAATGGTAATCACGGTATATATAGTCAATTGATGAATAATGCTGCTGTAACTAATAATGTTTTTTTAAATAATGGATTTCATGGTTTTTACTCTACAATACTTAATAATGGAGTTATAACCAATAATATATTTTCTAATAATAAAGGAGCTGGTTTTTATACTAAAGGAAATAATAATAAATTTTTTAGCAATAATTTCACTCTTAATAATGTAGGAATAAATATTATTGGTAATAATACTAATTTTAAAGATAATAATGTAGCATATAATCTTCTTGAAGGAGCAATATTTTTAGGTAACTACGTTTATGTGACATACAATAATTTCACAGGCAATAAAAGGAATGCTGTTGAAATCAAAGGTAAAAATAGTATTTTTGATTATAATAATGTTAAAGGTAATTCAATTAATAGTGCTGGAAATTGTGTAGTTTTAATCACAGGAAATAATGCAAAAGTAAGATATAATAATATTAAAGATAATAATTTTCACGGTATTCATTTATATGGTGATAATTCCCTAGTTTCTTATAATAATTTGTCCAATAATGTTGGAATAGAGCTGATTGTTCAGGGAAACAAAGCAAAAATAACTTATAACAATGTTTTTAATGGTAGGGGTAATGGTATTTACCTTGTGGGAAATAATGGAAATCTTCTCTACAATAAAGTCCATCATAATCAAATAGGAATAAGTATAAAAGGAAATTATAATAAAGTTTATAAAAACACAGCTAATTATAATAAAAAACAAGGACTATACTTCCAAGGCAATAAGTCAAATATCACATATAATAACTTTAATTATAATCTTAGAAATGGTATTAGAGGTGAGGGAAACAAAAACATAGTTAAGAATAATACTATTCTTAATAATTCTAAAAATGGAAAATACTGTGCAGTATACTTTAAAGGAAACTACAACAATTACACATATAATAAAATTTATAATAACTGGTATCATGGATTACATGCTGTTGGAAATTATAATCGTGTTTCTTACACTGTTTTAAAGAATAATAAACACACACAAGGCATTACAGTTGGAAATAAAAATCTTTTATATAATTTAACTGTTTATAATGGTTCTAAATCAGGATTTGGATTATATGGAAACTATAATAAATTACTAAAAAGTAAAATATATAAAAATAGAAATTATGGTCTTGCTGTTAAAGGTAATTATAATCAACTAAATAGAACAATTGTTTATGATAACAAGATAGGAATAGGTGTTAAAGGATCTAAAAACAGATTCCTACAAAACACAATAAAATCCAATAAAATTGGAATATATCACAAAATCGGCAACAAAGATTATTATAACTATAACTACATTGTTAATGAAAAATATAATCTGTATCGTGTAAAAGGAGCTATTAATGCAGAATATAACTGGTGGGGAGAAAACAAAAAAGCAAAAATTAAAAATACCAAAATAAATAACTATGTAGTAGCTTATTTAATTGCTCCAAACATATTAAAACTCAAAAAAGTTCATAAAATTGGTGTCAAATTTAGAGACAATAAAAACAAAAAATTAAAATTATCAATACCTTCTTTAAAAGTTAAATTTCGTTTTGATTGGGCTATAGTCTCACCTACTTATTATAATGTTACAAAAAATATAGCTAAAGCAAAAATAAAAGTAAAACAATATGGATATTATACATTAATAGCTAGAGTTGACAATCAAAATTTGTATAAATATTATATTGGTGATTCCAAAGGTAAATTGTATGATTTGAAAACTTATATTGCTATGGAGTTTAAAAAGCAGGGGATTAAAGCTAATTCTGTGTTGGTTAATAAAGTTTATAAATCTGCTGTTAAAAAAGCAAATAATGAAAAAAATAAAGGTGAATATAAAGCATATAAATCTCTTAGAGCATATTGGTTGGATATAGTGAAAAAAATGCCTGATGGTCCGAGTAAATGGTTAATGGGAATGGTTTTGGTAAATTTCCCTAAATATGACTTTAATCAGTATCTTAAAGCAGGAGGATTAGGGAAAATTATGAGTAATTTTAGGAATTTAGGTCCTTTTGGCATTTTCTTTGATTATTATACAACTGGAAAAATACAAGATGGGTTAAATAAGAATAATGGTGATTTCCTTAAAATGTTAGGAGAATCATATTTAAAATTTTATGGATATAGTAATATAAAAAATAATGATATTAAAAGTCTTTTAAGTATTATTTTTGGTATTGATAAAAATGGAAATATGAGTATATTCGACACATTGTTAAATGTTGGTTTATTGGCTTTAACGATTTTTACTGGTGGAACATCACTTTCTTCTAGAGCAGGAACCTCTGGAGGAAAATTATTAACAAGAATATTTGGAAAATATGCAAAGGATGTTTCTAGATTCTTTTTAAATCTTGGTGGAAATAAGCTTTTGAGTAAGTCTTGGGAGGTTTTGGTTGATGTTTCTAAAGTTCTTAATGGTAATCCTTTGCCTATATTGAAGAGGTTGATTCCTGATAAGGTTTTGACTGAAACTGTAAAACAATTGTATACTGGATTTAAGTTAAGTACTGGTAGTTGGACAACATTTTTATCTCAAGTACTTAAGTATCCTGCTATTAAAAGTTATTTAGGAAATTTTGGGAAAGCTTTAACATTTGGTCTGGGGTTAAATAGTATTTATAATGCTTATGGTAATGTTAAAAAAATTTCTTCCATGATCCCATCTTATTCTACTATTGTTAATGTTACAAATAATGTCAAATCTGTTGTTACAACTTCTATTAAAACTACTGTTAAAAAAGAAGTCACTAGAATAACTATAAAAGCTGTAAATTATTACAAGGGTGCTAAAACGGTTGTAGGTAATTTTATAAAAGGTACTACTGATTTAGGTAATAAAGCAGTTAAGGTGATTAAATCTACGGGTAATGCAGCGTATGGATTCGTCAAATGGGGTCTTGGAAAAATTGGAATTAAAATATAATCATATTTATTTATAATAGATTTCATGATTTAATAATTTTAATTCTCATTTTAATCAGTTAATATAAATAATTATAATAAAAAAAGATAAAAATTCTAAAAATAAATATTTTAAATATAGGGGAGTTTCTATTATGAGTTTGAATAATAGTGTTATAAATGAGAGGGAGAAGATTAAGAATTCTGCTAATGAGATATTATTAGATTATTCTGATTTGGATGGTTTAGATGATGTTTTTAATTCTATTTGGGAGGTTACTGGTTCTAAGAATTTTAAAGATTTTATTAAAAACATAAAAAGGATTATTAAATATTTTTTAGAATATGGGTCTTATGTGTTAGATGTTTCTAGTGATTTTGCTAATGAATTTCCTCAAATTAAATATATAATTGATGCGTTTCCACAAGGTAGATTTCATTATCTTCTTCCTCTTGGATTTAAAGACAAAATGGGTTTAGAAGGTTATGATAGTTTAAAAGACGTTATTTTTGGGGTATTGGCTTATAATGGTGAAGTTAATCTTTCTGATGTTTTTTGTATACTTAATAAGGTTATGGTTCTTTTGGATGATTTTGATAAAGATATTATTTTTAATGGTCCTGATAAAGAATATTTTATCAGATTAAAGGGATTAGAATTTGATAAAAATGCTAAAAAACTTTTAAATAAAATTGATAAAATTTATAATAAATATATGACAACTAATTCTGATGAGGTTTTTGATGAGAATCCTAATGCAGGTTACCCTTCTGCCATAGGTATTTTTATAGGTGTTAGTGATAAAGCTTTGGTTTTTTTGTGTTGTTGTAGTGCTGTTGTTAATAATCGTGCGGTTGTTATTTTGGATGATGTTATTTGTGCATTTAAAACCTATTTCAAATTATTAAATCTTATAAATAAAGATTAAAAAAATAAGGGACATTTTTAATAATAAATTTTGATATTTTTCGGGAGTGATGTGCTTATGGCTATTAAAATTGATTATGATGTTCCTAAAGAGATGGCTAAGAATAGAGATAAAGCTGATAAGATTTTGAATAATTTTTCTGATGTGGAAGGTTTGCCTATTGTTTTAAATCAGACGTTAAGTCTTATAGATTCTAAAAATATGAGAGTTTTATGTAAATCATTGATTTCATATGTTGAAAAGTTTCGTTTTGATGAATTTAATATTAATAGGATGGATGAAGATTCATTCGCTGAGAATTATCCTCAGTTGGAGTATGCTCAAGTTTTAGATAGATTTAAAATAGTTTATGTTCCTAGTTTGTGGGGAGATACTATTTTATTTGAAAGTTATACTGCTCTTAATAGTTTTTTAACTGGGATATTGTCTATGAAAAAGGAAAATAATGAAACTTGTATTGATGAAGTTTTAAATCTGTTAAATAAAGTCATGGCTTTATTGGATGATTTTGATAATGATGAAAGTTTTATTCCTCCAGATCAAGAATTTTTCAATAAATTAAAGAAAATGAAATGGGGTAAAAATGCTAATAAACTTTTAGATAAAATATTTGATATATATACTAAGATAGGGCATATGATTATAGAAACTCCTACTATTGATTCTCACGATAAATTTCTTACTAATTCTAGGTTTTCTTTGATTTTTTTGAGTGCTTGTAGTGCTATTCATTTTGGCAATAGTAAAATGGAAATTGAAAATGTAATTCATGCTTATCAAGTATATTACAAATTATTAGATGCAAATATTAGTGATTTAATCTAATAAAAAGGAGATGGTTTTTATGAAAATTGGTAAGCTTACAGCTATTTTTTTGAGTGTTGTTTTTTTCGTTATTGTATTAGCTATCATAGCTATTTCTATTGGAATTCTTTTTTCAGGATTTAGTTTTTCTAATAATTGGATTATTAGAATCATATTGCTTGCAATTACTTTTTTTATTAGTAGGAAATTCTATAATTATATTTATACAAATGTGAAAATCAAAGAAGGTAAAGATGAAGTCGCAGTATATTCTAAAGAAGATAAAAAAAGAAAAATAGCTGTTTTTGGAGTATTATTGATTTTTATAATAGTAATAGTTTATATTTCTGCGGGTTTATTATTTTTATCAGATAACAGTAATGATAATAGTAATGTAGCAACTATTAAAAATTTTAATAATTCTGATATTTCTTTTAATTATTCTAGTGATTGGAGTATTGAAAGTAATAATAGTACTGATATTGTTTTAGTGGATTATTATGGTAATTATTTATATATTTCTAAAGGTGAAGCTGGTGGTTATTCATTAGATGAACTTTATAATGTATATAAGTCTGTTTGGGATGATAATAAAAATATATCTGTTGTTAATTCTTCAAATGTTGTGATTAGTGGTATTCCTGCTATTGAAACTTATCTTAAGATAAGTTCTAATGAAACAGTTAAAATAGATGAAAATATTGCGAGTATTGCGTCTTTTTTCAATATAAAATCTAATGGAACACAATACACTAATTCTTATGATGTTCTCTTGCTTAAAGGGGATAATTATTATTCAATTACTTATTATTATACTGGTGATCTTGTAAATAGAGAAGAATTTAAAACATTTATAAAAAGCTTCAAAATATAATAAATAGCTAATAATAGTTAATAATATATTTAGTGATAACAATTAGTGCAAATTTATACATACTTGGAAATAATTATAGGGTATGTAATAATATTTTTAAAAATAATATTTAAATAAAAATAAATATTTAATTAAAAAAATTTTAAATAAAATAACTAAAGCTTTAAATACTATTAAATCAATAAATTTTAATGTTCTTAAGTATCATGAATATTAGAGAAATTCTTATTTTGTTTCATGATATAGTTACTAAGTAATTATAATTTCTTACTTATTATAATTCTTATAACAGATTACTAAATTTAAATATTAACTAATCAATTTTGTTGATTGTTTAGTTAATAAGGATCACGAACGTTTATTCGATCAATAACTAATATTAACTATTATAAGGAGGATTATCAATGGCTAGATTTGAAGAAGCTGAAAATAGAATTTTCAAAGTTAAAATTTGCTTAAAATGTAATGCTCGTAACCCAGCTGCAGCTACTGCTTGTAGGAAATGTGGTTACAAAGGTTTAAGATATAAAGCAAAAGAACCAAGAGGATAATCATTTTTGTAGCTATTTTTCATTAATTGAAATAGCTATAGAATTTATTATTTAATTTATTTAAATCTATTAATCTCTTTTAAAGAGAAAAGTTTAAATACTTAAAAAGAAATAGAATTTAATACTAGTTTTATTTACTTAAATTAATATTATATATTTCTTTATTTGAAATATATTGTTACATTAGTTTCTTGCAGGGATGGTCGAGCGGTCAAAGGCGATAGGTTGAGGGCCTATTGGGTGAGTCCCTTCGCGGGTTCGAATCCCGTTCCCTGCACCATTTTTATATATTTTTACATTATTATAATAGGGTATTGTTATATTTCTTTATTATTATGTTTCTTTATTTTTTATTTCTTTATTTATTGTCCATATTCTTTTGTTTTTCATTTTTATATCATCAAATTTATATTATTAAAGATTATTATCTATATTTATATCTATATTCCTTTATTTTTTTATTATTAATTCTATTACTCATTTTTATAAAATATATTTATCATTGGTTTTTTTTAATTTTATTTAATTAGTATTCTATTTTTACTAATTAGGCTATGATTTTTTTATAAATCTGTTATTTATTTTTTTTATTCGTTTCAACTTATAGTACCCTATTAGTATATTAATTATTTTTCATTTTATTTGAGTACTTTCACATATATTTAGAAGAGAGGTTCTTTCATCAACAAATGTATCTAATACTAATAGATTTAAATATAATTAAAACAGATATTATCATAGTATAAATTATTATTGATTTATAGTATTCTTTAATTATATGAAATATATTAAAACATTTAATTTTATTGATAAACGATAAAATAATGAATAATTAATATTATTGGGAATTTGTTTTATTATATTATCATTTATATTTATTATTAATTAATTATTATGGGTGAATGAATATGAAAGCCGTTATACCAGCAGCAGGTTTAGGTACAAGATTTTTACCTGCTACTAAAGCTCAACCAAAAGAGATGTTGCCAGTTTTTGATAAACCAACAATACAATATGTAATTGAAGAAGCTGTAGCTTCTGGAATTGATGATATTTTAATTGTAACTGGTAAGGGAAAGAGGCCTATAGAGGATCATTTTGATAGATCATTTGAATTAGAATATCATTTAAGTGAGAATGGTAAAGATGATTATTTAAATGAAGTAAAAGAAATATCAGATTTAGCAGATATTTATTATGTACGACAAAAAAAACAAAAAGGATTAGGGGATGCAATTTATTGTGCAGAAAAACATGTTGGAGGAGAACCTTTTGCTGTTATGTTAGGTGATACTATTACTAAAGGGCCTGTTCCATGCACAAAGCAGCTTATTGATGTTTACAAAAAATATAATGCTTCTACAATAGCTGTGGAAGAAGTTCCTTGTGAAAAAGTTGAAAGATATGGTATAATAAAAGGAAATGAAGTTGAAAACAGACTTTACAATATTGAAAAGCTTGTTGAAAAACCAAAGATAGATGAAGCTCCATCTAATCTAGCTATAATGGGTAGATATGTTTTAACTAATGATATCTTCAATCATATTGAAAATACTGAACCTGGTTTTGGTGGAGAAATTCAATTAACTGATGCTATGGCAAAATTAGATACAATATATGGTCAGGTATTTGAAGGAAAAACTTATGATATTGGTAATAGAATTGAATGGTTGAAAACTTCAATTGAATTTGCAATGGATGATGAAGAGGCTAAAGATGAATTGCTTAAATATTTAAAAGATATTATAGCATTTTCATGTTAATTTATATGATTTTAGATTTTCCTCAATTATATTTATAAAATTAAAGATATTATTTGTTTATAATATTATTTTTATTCCATTATTTTCATTATTCTTATTATTCTTATTATTTTAATTATTATAACTATTACATTTTATTTGAATTAGAATTTTATTATAAATTTTATATATTTCATTGGAATTGTGATAAGATGACATTTAATTTAAAAGAAGAGTTAGAATTTACTAAATCTGAACTTAAAAATGCAAAAAATGATATAAAATTAATTGAAGATAAATTGGAATACTGTCAAAATCGTCTTTTAGATATTCGTAATGATAAAGATGATATTAAAAAGAGATTAGATAGATATGAAATTTTAGACATTGATAAAAAGTTAGAAGATGCAGATAAACTTAAAAATGATTATTTAAAGCAAAAGCATAGATTAGAGGTTACTAAAGAACTTCTTGATGATTCTAGAGAAGAAATAATCCTTTTAAAAAAAATAATTGATGATTTTAAAGATTGTAGTGTCTTTAATTTTATTAGAAAAAACTATCCTGAAAGTATCAATAAACATTATATTAAATATGAAAAATATGGTAAATATAATAATTATAAAGATAAACTATAGAATATAGGGATAAGCTATAAAATATAGAGATAAACTATAGAATATAATATAAATATTATTCTAAGATATTAAATAAAAATTATAAAGGAGAAATTCTATGGAGACAGAAAAAATATTAGTTACTGGTGGAGCAGGATTTATAGGAACCAACTTATGTAATGAACTAAGAAGTCGTGGACATGAAGTATTAGCATGTGATCTTTTGCACAATGAAAGAGATGATTATGTACGTGCAGATGTTAGTAAATTTCGCCAGATAGAACGTGTTTTTGATGAAAATGATGATTTTGATTATGTATATCATTTAGCTGCTGAATATGGTAGATGGAATGGTGAAGGTTACTATGAAAACTTATGGGAAACTAATGTCATTGGAACAAAACATATGATTCGTCTTCAAGAAAAGTTAGGATTTCGTATGATATTCTTTTCATCAGCTGAAGTATATGGGGATTATACTGGTGAAATGAGTGAAGATGTAATGATAAATAATCCGATTAAAGATACTTATCAAATGAATGATTATGCTATTACTAAATGGGCTGGAGAATTAATGTGTATGAATTCAGCTACAATGTTTGAAACTGAAACTGTTAGAGTTCGTCCAGTTAACTGTTATGGACCTCATGAAGAATATTCTCCATATAAAGGTTTTATTCCAATATTTATTTATAAAACTCTTCATAATCAAGGTTATGATGTTTATGAAGGGCATAAACGTATCATTGATTATGTGGGAGATACAGCGACTACTTTTGCAAATATTGTAGATAATTTTATTCCAGGAGAGGCTTATAATGTCGGAAGTAAACAAGAATGGGAAAAAGATATCAGAGAGTATTCTGATATTGTTCTTGATGCTGTTGGAGCAGATGATTCTCTTGTAACTTATCATGAAGCTGAACCTTTCACAACAAAAGTTAAAACTATTGATTTCTCAAAAGCTATTCGTGATTTAAAACATGATCCTAAAGTTTCTCCAGAAGAAGGTATTAAAAAAACTGTTGAGTGGATGAGAGAATTTTACAATATTGATTAGTCAATTATTAATATTACATTGATATTATCATTAATATTTGACTTTTAATATTTAACTTTTATAATTTATATTAATAAATTAATTATTAAATGTAATTATTAGAAAATAATTTTATTTAGAAGGTAATTTTATGTCAAAATCAGTAGCTATTATTCCAGCTTTCAATGAAGAAGTAGCTCTAGGAAGTGTTATTCTTAGAACTTTAAAATATGTTGATAAAGTTATTGTGGTTAATGATGGTAGCTCTGATAAAACTAGTGAAGTAGCTAATCTAGCTGGTGCAGAGCTAATAACTCATCCTACAAATTTAGGAAAAGGTCAAGGTTTAAAATCTGGTTTTGAAGCCATAAAATCTCTTAATAATTTAATTGAAGATAATAATGAAACTTATGATATTATTGTAACAATCGATGGTGATGGACAGAATAATCCTGATGAAATTCCTGATTTGATTTATCCAATTGAATCTGGAAATGCTGATTTTGTTAATGGTAGCCGTTATGTTGATGGCTCTGTTGAAGATGATACTCCTTCTTATAGGCGTATTGGTCAAAAAGTTTTAGATAAAGCTACAAATATATCTTCAGGACTAGAAATAACTGATTCTCAAAGTGGATTTAGAGCATTTTCTAAAAAAGTTATTCCTTATTTTAAACTAAAAGATTCTGGTTTTGCAATTGAAAGTGAAATGCTTTCTGATGCTGCAGAAGCTGGATTAAAAATAGTAGAAGTTCCAATAACAGTTAGGTATGATCTTAATGGTTCAACTGAAAATCCTATTACTCATGGAGTTGGAGTTCTTTTAAAAATAATAAAAGATATGGAACTTAGAAGACCTTTAATTTATTTTACACTTCCAGGTCTTATAATATTCATAATTGGTATTATAACTGGAATTTGGTTTTTGAATGATTATATAAATGGTACTAGTATTAACTTTGGTCCAACTGTAATAGCTATTATGCTCATTGTAATTGGATTGTTTTTAATGTTAAATGGAATATTATTAGATTCAATAAGAAAATTAATCAATAGAAAATTGTAAAATTATTATTTATTGTTGAATTAAATTCAAATAGAAAATTGTAGTATTATTTTACATTATAAATCAATAATTATATTATAAATCAATAATTTTGTTATTTATATTTTTTATATTTTTTATATTTTTTATTTATTTTATTTATTTTAGTATAATTCAGTTCCTAATTCTTCTTCTATTGTATCCCAGAACTCACAAGCCCAGCTACTATCTCCAGCAATTACCATATCTAAAAGTCTTAATTCTCCATTTGATAATCTAAACAAGCGATAATCACTTTGTGTTTTTTTCTTTTTTCCAGGTTCTTTATTACAATCTAAGTAAAGTCCATCTGAATAGTCTTCTTCAAAATCACCAGATTTTACAAAATCTCCAACTAATGAATATCCATTTGAAACACTTTTATCAAGTTTTTCAATAGTTTTTAACCAACCACCTTCACTTCTAAATTTCATATCTGGATCTATTGTATTTATTTCTTTTTGCCAATTTAATATCATAAATATCCCCTTTGTTAATGTTAAATTATTTGTTTAAGTTATGTATTATCCCATTTAATAGCTATAATTTAAATAATATTATATATTAGAAATAAGATTTCTATAAATAAGATTTATCAATAATTTATTTATTATTTATTTATTATTAATCCAGTTTCTAATTGTTTTATGTATTTAAATTTATAGCTATTTTAATGAAATATATAAGGAATTACCAATTCTTTGTTTTTATTTCAATAAAGTCGCAATTTATTGAAAAAAATATTATGTTTATTAATTTATAAATCAATAATCCTAGAGAGTTAATGAGAAGTAATATCTAAAAAATTTTTGCAACGAATATTTATAAATATTTAATATCAGATAATTTTTTAATTTTAATTATTAAATATAACAAAATTTATATTAAAAATTTATATTAAATTTATATTAAATATTATATTAAATTTAAATAAAATAAAAATGTAATAATAATGATAAACATATTTATAACATAAATATTTTATTTTCATATATTTGATTATAAAATAATAAAAATAAATATCAAAGATGATTATCCTAATATAATCATAATAATTATTATAATAATTTTTTAAAAAAATATTCATAAAAAAATAAAAATAATCATAAATGAGTGATCTGATGGAAATACTAAATAAATTTGGAATAATACCTAATAATTCTAAGCTATATGAAATGGCATTCATACATAAATCATATGGGGTTAAACATAATATAAGTTATGATTATGAGAGATTAGAATTTTTAGGTGATGCAGTACTCAGCATGATTGTTTCTGAATATATATACAAAAAATATAAAAATATTGGTGAAGGAGATTTAACTAAATTAAGATCAAATTATGTTTGTGAAACTGCTTTAGCTAACTACTCTCATGATTTAGGACTAACTAGTATGATAAAGTTACAACTTGATGATAATAAAGTTAGTATAAATGAGGTTTTTTCTATTAGTGCTGATGTCTTTGAATCTTTACTTGGTGCAATTTATTTAGATCAAGGTTTAGAAACTACTAGAGATTTCCTTTCTAAAACAGTTTTTCCAGCTATTGATGAAGAAATTATATTTTTCAATGACTTTAAATCAAAAATAAAAGAATATGGGGATGCCAATGAACTTCTTGTAGAATATAATTTAATTGAAGAATATGGGGCTCCACATGATAAAACTTTTATTATGGGGATATTTATTGATGGAACAGAAGTTGGCAGAGGAGTAGGAAAAAGTAAAAAAGAAGCTGAGCAAATTGCTGCTGAAAAAGCTATTGAAAAGTTAGATATATAATTATTGGAAATTTAGAAATAATATGATGGTATAAAAATTAAAATAATAAAAATAAAATAAAAATAAGACAAGAATAAGATAAAAACAAGTTTAGAAAAGATAAGAATAAGATAAAACTATGATAAAAATATAATTAAACAAAATTAAAATATATAAAAAATAAAAAATTAAAGATTATTATTCTTGTTTAGATCTATAATCTTTGATAGCTGCTTGTAATGCGTCAGCAGCTAAGTTAGAACAATGCATTTTTACTTTTGGAAGTCCATCTAATGCATCAGCTACATCATTTCTACTAATTTCATATGCTTCATCAACTGTTTTTCCTAAAGCTAATTCAGTAATCATACTACTTGTAGCTATTGCTGCTCCACAACCAAATGTTTTAAATTTTATATCATCAATTTTATCATCTTTGACTTTAATATAAATAGTCATCATATCTCCACAAGTTGGATTTCCTACTGTCCCTTCACCATCAGGATTTTCGATTTCTCCAACATTTCGGGGATTAGTAAAATGTTCCATTACTTTTTCTGAGTACATTTTTTCACCTTTATTAGTTAGTTTCTTTAATTAATTTTTTATAGGTAATTCCTTTCGATAATTAAATATCACAACTTTCAGTATTATTTTTCCAAATGTCTTTGTCTTTATTCCAAATTGAAGACATACTTCGAAGTTTTTCTATGATAGGTGGTATTTCTTTAATTACAATATCCACTTCTTCTTCTGTATTTTCAGGACCAATAGTCAATCTAAGTGATCCATGAGAATCAACATCTTCAAGTCCTATTGCTTTTAGAACATGAGAAGCAGTAAGTTTCTTAGATGAGCATGCAGAACCAGTTGAACTAGCAATACCTTTTGCATCAAGCATAAGGACAATTGATTCACCTTCAATTCCAGTAAAACGGAAGTTGACATTTCCAGGAAGTCTTTTTTCTATATTTCCATTTATATAAGATTTTTCAACACTGTTTAAAACTCCATCAACAAGTTTATCTCTAAGTTTTTTAGTATATTCCATAGTATTATTTAGTTCTTCTTTAGCTAATCTACAAGCTTCACCTAAACCAACTATTCCTGGGATATTTTCAGTTCCTGGAGATAAATCCATTTCTTGTCCTCCTCCATAAAGAATTGGTTCAAGTCTTGTTCCTTTTCTAATATACAATGCACCTATTCCTTTAGGTCCAAATACCTTATGTGAAGAAATAGAAAGTAAATCAACATTCATCTCATTAACATCAACAGGTATCTTTCCAACAGATTGAACAGCATCGGTATGGAATTTAATTTTCTTTTCTTTAGCTATTTTGCCAATTTCTGCAATTGGTTGAATAGTTCCAATTTCATTATTTGCATGCATGATAGTAATGAGAATAGTTTCATCTTTAATAGCTGATTTAAGATCTTCTATTTTGACAATTCCATCTTCATAAACAGGAAGATAAGTCACTTCAAATCCTTTCTTTTCAAGATGAGCACATGTTTCCATTACAGCAGGATGTTCTATAGCTGAGGTTATAATATGGTTTCCTTTATCAGCATTTTTTAGTTTATATGCAATTCCTTGAATAGCTATGTTATCAGATTCAGTTCCACCACTTGTAAATATTATTTCATCTTTATTTGCACCAATAATATTAGCGACATGTTTTCTAGATTCTTCCATAGCTGCTTTAGCTTCTCTTCCAAGAGAGTAAAATGTTGATGCATTTCCAAATGACCTTGTGAAATATGGTTTCATAACTTCAAATACTTCTTCTCTTACAGGTGCTGTGGCTGAATGATCCATATATATCATGATATTACTCCATTAACTTTAATTTAATTATAATATTAATATTAATATAAATTCTATGGTTCTATTAAATGTTGAATATAAGTACTATGTTATTCATGTTTATTAAAATTATTGAAAAAAAAATTATAAATAATTTAAAAAATAATTGACTAATACATATAATTGATAATTATTATTTAATGTAAGATATAAATCTGTATATAAAATATATTAATTTTTTGCAATATATAAAAATTTTTTATAAAAATTTTAAAAATAAAAAATTATTGAATTAATATAATTAGTCTAATAATATAGTCTAAAAATTAGTCTAAAAATTAATCTTTATAATTAGTCTAATAATTAATATAATAATTAATACTTATAATATTAAATATTTGATTTAACTATTAAATTAATTATTAAAAAATTATTTTAAAACTTCAGAGTATTCTTTATAGATATCTTGGAAAACCCAATCCATAGAAAGATATCTTTCACCAGTATCTGGTAATATAACTAAAATCCGTTTTCCTTTATTTTCTTCTCTTTTAGCTACTTCAATTCCAGCATGAGTTGCTGCACCAGAAGAAATACCTGCAAGAACTCCTTCTTCTTTAGCTAATTTTAACATAGCTTTTGAAGCATCTTCATCTTTAACTTGAATTATTTCATCAATTAAATCACTTTCATAGATTTCAGGAATAAATCCAGCACCAATTCCTTGGATTTTGTGAGGTCCTGGGTTTTCTCCAGAAAGTACAGGTGAAGATGAAGGTTCAACAGCAATAGCTTTAAGATTTGGATTTTTTCCATTTTCTTTTAGTTTTCTAGCTATTCCAGTAATTGTTCCTCCAGTACCAACACCAGCTATAACAATATCTATGTTACCGTCTGTATCATTCCAAATTTCCTCTGCAGTTGTGCTATAATGTGTTTCTACATTAACAGGATTTGAAAATTGATGAACTGAGAAACTATTATCGATTTTCTCAAGTAATTCTTCCGCTTTAGCTATAGCTCCATTCATACCTTTATCACCAGGAGTCAAAACAATTTCTGCTCCAAAAATAGCTAATAGCTTTTTCCTCTCAAGTGACATTGTTTCTGGCATAGTTAAAATAAGCCTATATCCTCGAGCAGCAGCTACAAAAGCAAGACCAATACCTGTATTTCCACTAGTTGGTTCAATCAATGTGGTACTTTTGTCAATAAGGCCTTCATTTTCAGCTTTATTTACCATACCTACAGATATTCTATCTTTTACACTACTAAGTGGATTGAAAGATTCAAGTTTAGCTATTAAATCTCCATTTAATCCATCATCAATATTATTTAATTTTAACAAAGGTGTATTTCCTACTAACTCAGTTAAACTATTTGCAATTTTTTCACTCATTTTTTCATCTCAATCATTATTTTTTGTAATTTTCTTATTTTTATTTTCTTATTTTTTTATTTTATCCTTGTCATGTTTTTTTGGTTAATATCCTTTAATCTTCAATATTAATATCAATTTCATTTAGTTTATTTCTAATTTCATCTGAAAGATCATAATTTTTTTCTTCTCTAAGTTTTTCTCTTGTAAAAGAAATTATATCAAGAAGTTGAGAAGATTTGTCTTCCTTTTTTTCTTCTTTTATAGTAAATATATTTAATTTGAATATAGCTTCAAAATCTTTAAGTAATGATAATGATTCTCTAATGAATTTTAAATCTTCTATAGAAACATCACTATTATTTTTATCATCAATTTCATTAATATGTCCATTAATGACTTTTGTAAAACTTAATATAATAGCTAATGCTCTCGGAGTATTAAAATCATCATTCATATGAAAGAAAAATTCTTCTTTTGCTGAATTTAATTGATTTAATAATTTATATTTATTTGGATCATCAGTAATGTTAGATTTTTCAGAGGTTTCTAAAACTTCTAAGTTTTTTAGATAATCTAAAGTTTGTTTAAGGTTATCAACAGTTTTATTTAATCTATGTAAATTTTTTAAGGCTTGATTTAATGATTTGGATGAAAAGTCAATTGGGCTTCTATAATGTGTTGAAAGAACAAATAGTCTATAGGCCATAGGATTCCATTCTTTCAAAAGATCTCTTATGGTAATAAAATTTCCAAGAGATTTTGACATTTTAACTCCATCGACATTTAAAAAACCAGTGTGCATCCAATAATTTACCATAGGTTTTTTACCAGATATAGCTTCCATCTGTGCTATTTCTGCATCATGATGAGGGAATATTAAATCTAATCCTCCTCCATGAATATCATATTGTGGACCAAAATATTTTTCTGTAATTGCAGTATCTTCAATATGCCAACCAGGTCGGCCATTTCCCCATTTAGACTTATAAAAAGGAGTTTCATCAACTTCAGTTTTTTTCCAAAGTGCAAAGTCTTTTGGATCTTTTTTGGTTTTATCAATAGCTATTCTATGGGAATCTAGTTTGTCTAGTTTTCTATTTGATAATTTCCCAAAATCTTTAAATTTTGATGTTTCAAAGTAAACTCCAGTTTCTGTTTCATAAGCATAACCTTTACTAATCAATATTTCAATTTGATTAAAAATTTCATTTAAATGATAAGTTGCCCTAGGATATAGATTAACAGAATTGACATTAAGTTTTTCCATATCTTCTTTAAACTTTTCTTCAAAATCCCTAGCTAAATCTTCAGGGTCGATTTCTCTCTCTTTAGCTCTATTAATAATTTTATCATCAATATCAGTAATATTTTCTACATAAAAAACTGAATATCCAATAAATTCCAAATATCTTTTTATCATGTCAAATGAGATATAGGTACGCCCATGCCCAATATGAGCATCATCATAAACAGTGGGGCCACAAACAAAGAGATTAACGTTTTTATCATTGTTTATTGTTTCAAAAACTTCTTTTTTTCGACTTATTGTATTATATATCTCTAACATTTTTAACCTCTTTATAATGTTTGTTCTTTCTTGTTAATATTATTATCATTTTCCTTAATAATAATGAGTTTTTTATGATTATTTTATATTTTATTAAGATTTTTATTAATTATAATTAATTATATAAATTTAAATAATCAAGATAATCAAAATATATCTTAATCAAAATATATCTAAATCATAAAGTTTCATCATTATTGTTATTTTTCCTATTTTTATAGTATTTGTCAGCTTATTTTCTCTTAATTTTCATTCATTATCATTAAAATCCTTTAATATATAAAATTATTTACCAACAGCTTTATTTAATCCTTGATCAATATCAGCTATAATGTCTTCAACATTTTCAACTCCAATAGATAACCTAATAAAATCAGGTGTTACTCCAGTAGCTATTTGCTCTTGAACATTTAATTGAGAATGTGTAGTTGATGCAGGGTGTATAACTAATGATTTAGAATCTCCAATATTAGCTAAATGGGAAAGTAAATCAACATTATTGATGAATTTTTTACCCTCTTCTAATCCACCTTTAATAGCAAATCCTATAAGTGCACCATATCCGCCTTTTAAATATTTTTTTGCGAGTTTATGGGAAGAATCAGTTTCAAGTCCAGGATAATTTACCCATGAAACATTTTCATGACCTTCTAAGAATTTAGCTACTTCAAGTGCATTTTCACTATGTTGTTTCATTCTTAGAGATAAAGTTTCTGTACCTTGTAAAAGCAAGAATGCATTGAATGGACTTAAACTTGGTCCAACATCTCGTAGGAAGTTTCCTCTAGCTCTTATAATATATGCTAGTTCATTAAAAGCTTCTGTGTATGATAATCCATTATATGCAGGATCTGGTTTAGTAAATTCAGGGAATTTTCCATTTGCCCAATCAAATTTATCTCCTGTAACGATTATTCCTCCAAGAGTTGTTCCATGACCTCCAAGGAATTTTGTAGCTGAATCTACTACAATATCTGCACCATATTCTATTGGTTTAACAAGCCCAACAGCAGAGGTATTATCTACAATCAAAGGAATATCATTTTCATGAGCTAACTTTGATAATTTTTCAAAATCAGGAACATCTAACTTAGGATTTCCTAAAGATTCTGCATATAATGCTTTAGTATTTGAATCAATTGCTGCTTCATATGCATTTAAATCTTGAGAATCAACGAACTTTACTTCTCTTCCGAAGTTAGGGAAAGTATTATTGAATAATGAATAAGTCCCTCCATATAAGTTGTCTCCAGATACTATATTTTCTCCTACACTAGATAAGTTTAGTATAGATGTAGTTATAGCAGCAGCTCCTGATGCAAATGATAAACCTGCTACACCGCCTTCAATAGCTGCAACTCTTTGTTCAAGTACATCATTAGTAGGATTAGTTAACCTTGTATAGATTTGTCCAAACTCTTGAAGAGCAAACAAATTTGCTGCTTGTTCTGTATCATTAAAAACATAAGAAGTTGTTTGATAGATTGGAACTGCTCTTGCACCGGTTGCCGGATCTGGTTCTTCTTGACCAGCATGTAATTCTAATGTCCTGTTTCCATATTGTTTTTCTTCGTTATTATTATCACTCATATTAACACCTATAACAATTTTAAATTTTTGATTTTAATTGTAAAATAGTATTTTTGACATATCGTCAAAATCCTAATTTAACAAAATAGATCAATTTTAATATAGATTAATTAATAAAATAAACAAAATTAACTTAATATAAGAAAATTAGTTCTAATTTTAAGTTAATGATTTTTTATATTCTATATCTTGATTTTATAACTATTGTTATATAATAACTATTGTTATATTATTATTTATAAATGTTTTGGTTTTTCTTGTTTTTAAACTTAATGTCGATATAAAAATATTAACATTTATATACTATAAAATAGATAATATAATTTAATATAACAATTGTAATATTAATGTTATATTTCTAATTTGCCATTGTTAGATATGTATATCATTCTTGAAGGCATTAACATGTATTTATTGTAGTGATTTATTATAACTAAAAAATTTTATAGGTAATAAAGCATTTGCATAATAATTAATTGTTTTTAAAGTAGATTTTTGTAATTAAATTTTTCATTGATTTAAATGTTTAAAAGAATAAAAGAAGATATATTAATGGTTAATCTAAGAGATCCTGCAGCAAGAAGTTCATTTGAGATATTTCTCTGTTATTCAGGTTTACACTCTATATGGTACCATTTATTTGCCCATTATCTATGGAATCATGGCAGATATTTATCAGCAAGAATTGTTTCATCGATTAATCGATTTTTCACAGGAATAGAAATTCATCCTGCAGCTAAAATAGGACGTAGAGTTTTTATTGATCATGGAATGGGAGTAGTTATTGGTGAAACTGCTGAAATTGGTAATGATGTAATTTTATACAAAGGAGTTGTACTTGGAGGAACAAGCACAATCAGGGAAAAAAGACATCCTACTGTTGGAGATGGAGTTGTCATTGGTTCAGGGGCTCTTATAATTGGAAATATTACTCTTGGAAATGGATCTAAAGTGGGAGCAGGATCAGTTGTTTTGGATAATGTTCCTAATGGAGCTACTATTGTTGGGGTTCCTGGAAAAATAGTTCAAGAAGAAAGAAAATGTGCTATAGATCTTGAACATCAAAATCTTCCAGATCCTATTGATAAAACTCTTCAAATGCTTTTAAAAAGGCAAAAATATTTAGAAAATGAAATTATTAAACTTAAACAAGATAATAAAAGTTAATTATAATACAAAATTAAAAATATAAAATAAAAAAAGATTAATTAATAAATAAGTCTAGATTAAAATTGATATATTATGATATTATAACTATTATATAACTATTAATATGAATGGTAATTTTGAATATTAATTTTATTTAAAAAATTATAATAAAAGTTAATAAAGATATATTAAATATATAATGTTAATAATAAAATATACTGTGTTAATAATAAAATTTAAACATATAAAAAATTAAATTTACAGGAGGTGAAAATGATGAAACCACCATGTGAGATTGTTGTATGGTACTTAATTCCAGGAATTAGATCAGTTTTAGCTAAAGAACTTTTTGAGCTTGGAATGAAGCAAAAAGAGATTTCATCAATTTTAGATATAACCCAACCTGCAGTATCTCAATATCTTAGTGATAAACGAGGCAATGAAGTTGGATTTAATATTGAAATTTTAGGAATGATTAATAAATTAGCGCATGATTTAAAAGATGGGAAAATTGAAAAAATAGATATTATTCCAAGAATCTGTGAAATTTGCAGAAAAACTAAAGCTGAAGATATTTTATGTTTGTTACATAAAGAAAAAGATGTTGTTCCTGAAGGCTGTAAAGCATGTTTAGGTAGTGATTCAAGTACTTGTGATAATGAAGTTCTTCGTAAAAAGGGTATTGTTGCAAAAGATTGTAATGTTTGCTCTGATCCTTCAGAATATATATTATTTTATGATATTTAAGTGATAAATATATTATATTTAGTTTTATTTAGTTATCTGTATTTAATTTATATTTAATTCATAATTTATTTATATTCATTTTATATATTTTACATATATTTTTTATTATTTTTATTATTAAATATATTATAAATTAATTTAAATATACTAAAAATATACTAAATTTAATTATTATTACTTTATATTTAATTTATTTAGAAATTAATATAGTATAATATTAATTTAATTGATAAATATTGATTTAATATTTAATTAGAGATTCAATTAATAAATATTAATTTAATTGATGAATATTGATTAATTGATGAGATTTAATTGAAAATATTTTGATAATGTTTTTCTATTTTTTTAAATGCTCAGGATGAGTATACACATTGAATTTATCTTCTCTTGCAAATCCTATCATAGTAATATTAGCTTCATCTGCTACAGTATATCCAGATAGTGTTGGTGCTGCATTAGAAGCTATTAAAGGAATTCCTACTCTAGCTAGTTTAATCAATACATCTGCTGGCATTCTCCCACTATAAACTATATATGAATTTTTAAAGTCTAGTTTTTCTCTTGCAGATGCTCCAATAACCTTATCAACTGCAACATGTCTACTTATATCTTCTCTGGAAATAAATTTATCTTTTTCATTATTTACTAATCCAGCTACATGTGTTCCTCCAGTTTTTTCCCAAGTAGTAGCTTTTTCTCTAATTTTTTCAATATTCTCTAGTATTTCTTCACCACTGACTTTAAAATCTGATTCTACTTTGTTTATCAAATCAATTTTTGTTCTCCAACCTCCAAAACAATCAGATCCAACAATAAGTTCTTTCATAATATCAAAATCTTCCAAGTTCACAGTAGCTGTTATTTTGTTACCATTAACTTCAAGTTTTTCTATATTATCAACAGTTTCAATAATTCCTTCTCCTAACATATATCCCACAGTAAAATCTTCTAAAGAATTAGGGCTAATTGAAAAACTTCTTGTTAATGTTTCATTAATTACTACAGTTATTGTTTCATCAGCGACTATTTCTTCTTCTTTATCAATATAAGCTCCATTTTTATAAAATGAAGCTTTAACATTATCAGTCATTAACATATTTTTCAATCTCCTCTATATTTATACAAAATTTATAATGCTAGTTTAAAATATTGATTTAATTTAGTCTTAATTAGAAAATTTTAACAACCATTATAATCATCCTATTATCTAATTTATTTAATAAATAGTCTAATTAATCATTATTTTGATGTAGTTCTTTTTCAAGAACACTTATTTCTTTTAAACCATCTTCAATAGTAAAAGATGTTACATATGGTTTGATTTCTTTTGAAATCAATAAGTCTATAGCTCCAGGACCTACATTTGATACCAAGAGAATACTTACATCTTCGATTAAGTCTACACTATCAATCATGATGTTTCCTTCATGTTTTCCATTGTTACAAGGAGGATTATTCTCTCTATTTTCAAGAAATTCATAAGATCCATCATCTTTTATTTTATATATTAAAAATCTCTTTGCTTTTCCAAAGTGTTCATTAATATTTTCATTATCTGTACTTGCAACTGCAACTTTAAATGTCATTTTTTCCTCCTTTTGTATTATTTATATATTTATCTATTATTTTTATTATTTTTTATTATTTTATATTAAAATTGATTTATAATTGATTTAATTATTACATTATATTTTTCTATTAGAATTATTAGTATCAAAAAATACATATATTTAAATAACTATTGTTATAAATATTTAATAAAATTATTTAAATTATAGTATTTATATCTTATCTATAAGTAAAGTTATAAGTAAAGTCTATAAAAATGTGGAGTTTATGTAAAAATTAAGATTATACTATAAAATGAATAATGAACTTTTTTGAATAGTTATATAATAATTAAGATTCTTTAATATCCAAAAATTTAAATATTGATTAAATCTTATATTATAGTAATGCCAAGGTAGCTTAGAGGCCAAGCGGTGGACTGCAAATCCATTTTAACGGGAGTTCAAATCTCTCCCTTGGCTTTAAATATATTATTTAATATATTTGATATGATATTCTCTTTTTTAATAGTTATTATTTAACACCTTTTAATCTTAAAGCATCATGTAATAGTGAATTTCCATCACACTCATAACAATGATTCTCAAGACCCCAAGGAACTTTATTATTATAGACAATATCACTAGCTTCTAGTATTGTTTCTTTGTACCAACTTGCAAAAGGAGCCCTATGTCCTTCTAATTTAGATCCTGGATTTGGAGACCATACAAATGGAATAACATTAGCTCCTAACTCTGAAAGAAAAGTTATTCCTTCTAAAAATGTATTTTTAGGTTCTAATCCCATGACCATAGCTACATAAACATTTCCTTCTCCAAAAATCCCAATAGCTTGTTTAATTGATTTTATAAATTCATCATGACTTGTACTTGATGATTTTCCAGGACATATAGCTTCATAATATTTTGGATCCCAGACTTCCATATTAAAACTAAGAGATTGGATACCAGTATCATAGTACCCTTGAATTATATCATCTCCTTTTGCAGGAGCTGGAGCTATCAAACCTGGAATTCTTTCCATTCCTGTCTGATTTTTCATTTCAAATAATATGTTTCCAACAACTTCAAGCTCTTTTCCACTTATATAACAACCCCCTGTCATATTAATATGTTTAGCTTGACCTTCATTAAATGCAGTTGCTGCAACTTCACCTATATCCTTAGCTTCTTTTTTTCTAATCACTGATTTATAGGTAGTAGCTGTTGAAACAAGGTTACAAAAAGAGCATTGTTCATTATTTTTAAAATTAGAACAGTAATTCTGGAAACAAAAGAATAAACAGTCCTTTCCACCTAACTGGCCTATTTTAACCATTTCTTTTCCAGAACTTGTTTTTTGATTGTAGTATTCTGGACGATTCATCCATTTAACTTCACAGATCTCATGATTATTGTGGTGCAAAATTAATTTTTCCCCTTCAAGTTTTCGAACATTGTAGGGGGAAGAAGAATTTAATCTATATTGAACTATAGTGCCATCAGGAAGATAAAAATCATCTGGAAGTTTTACATCAACATGTGTTTCAAAATCCCAACCAAATAGTCCATGGTTCTGTTCTTTGTATTTTGTTCCAATATCTTTTAAACTTTCTTTATCTGCTCTTATTCCTTCGGTAAGTAGTGTTGCTTTTAATAATAAATAATCTACCATAATTATAACCTCCTTATAATTTCACTATAGTCTCATTTTCATCTAATATTTATCAATGTAGGCATCATTTCAATTCAACTTCAATAGGATTTGATTTGTTAGCTATTATATTATAAATATAAGCAGATATTGTAGTAAATATAAATATTCCTATGAATCCTCCTATAATACTTTCAATCAATATAATATAAGATATAGAAACAAATAAAAAAATCACTATAATAAGAACAATTATATAAGGAATAATTGAGGAAATAGCAGAAATTAATCCAAATTTCAATGGGTTAATGTAAATGACTTTATTAGTATAATTAACACTATTATTTACTTCATTAGTGCTGGTATCTAGTTTAACTCCATCCAGTTTAAGTATTATTCCTCCAATTTTTTTAGATATTAAATTATATACAAAAATTCCTAAAAATGGTAGAACAAATGATAATACAATAACTATTAAAATAATTATCGGGTTTGTTAAAATATCAATAGTTTGACCTATTGTTGAAATTGTTGGTGTAAGACTTAATAATGAAGATAAATCAGTTAAAATAACCTCTAAAATTAATTTCAAGAGTGGATAAGTTAAAATCACAAACACAATATTTATTAATGTTATAATAGCAGAAACTGGTAATATAGAAATTTTTTTAACTTGCCCATCATCATATAAATCAAATGAAACTGATATTTTTTTTGAAAGAAAGTTATAAAGAAAAGTTCCTATAAAATAATAAACAATAGCTCCTAATAAAGATCCAAATGCTATTGAAAATAGAATAGTCAATGAAAGAAAACTTAAATTTCCATTGATAATTGAATAAATAAAAGTCATTATTCCTAATATTATTCCCCAAATAAAAATTATATTTGACCCAACAAGAGTAACAGTACTTGAATCTATTGATTCTAATTTTTTTCGTTTAAACATATTATTTTTTCCTATAAAAATTCATTTAATGAATTCATTTTTATTTTTATTATTTTTTTATTATTTTTATTATTCGATGATTTATTATTATGTATAGATAAAATATCTAATTAATATTAAAATAATCATATAAATTATTAGACATATTCATGTTTGAACTATTTTATTCAGCTACAGAACTGTTTACAGTCACATTAGAATTATTATCTTCTTTCATTGGCATTGGACAGTTACATTTGCTTCCTTTTTCCATACTACACATATTACAACAGTAATTATCTCCAGAAGCATGATCATGACAATTCAACATTTTACACTGATGGCATATGTCTTCTTCGTCTCCTTGAAATATAAATAATGATATAGCAAAAACAGATATAAATACAAGGATTAATATCACAGCTATTATCACATAATTCTTTTTTTTCATATAATTCTCCTAATTATTGAGTATATTATTAAAGTCATATAATTAAATTATATAATTAAATTATGTATTATAGAACTAAATTATGTAATTAATTAGATTGACTAATATATCAAAATTTTTTAATTTAAGGTTCTAAATAACTTAATCCTGAAACTATGGTGTTTATGAATTGTCAGTTTTAAAACCATTCTTTTACAAAACACCAAATAAATTATTCAATCACATTCAGGACATTTTTCTTGTTTTGGAGCGTTTGAATCCTTATTGCCTCCATCTTTTTCATTATTGGTATTTTTTAATTGATTATTATTTAATTGGTTATTATCAGATTTTCCTTGAGTATTCTTATTCAGATTATTATCTTCTCCTTTTAGATTAGAGTTATTATTAGAACTACTTTTTAAATTTCCATCATTACTTAAATTTTCAGAAGAATTATTAGATGATAATTCACTAGAGCTATTGACATAACTATCTTGACAGTTATCTGATGTTTTAAAGAAACTTTCATTTATAGCATAAGCTCCAATAATTCCTGCAAATGCAACTATAATAATTGCTATTATTATTAAGTATTCTTTTTTTAAAATTTAAATCACCTTCAAAATCACGATCAAACTGTAGTTGCTATACTTTAAACGTTAATTTATATTGCTTCAAAGGAGAAAAGATATTGCCTGCAATATCTTTTATAGTCTTTTTTGGTATAACAATATAATATTTTATATTAGGTTTGAGTTTAGCTTTAGGACTTATTATTAACTTATTATTCAAAATTTTAACATCAATACTCACTTTTTTCTTATTTTTAGTATTGATTAAAGTAATTTTACTTAATGATTTAGAATTTACTTTGTCTATTTTCTCAGAATAAGCTATAACTACATTTTTACCTTTAAGTTTACCATAACTCTTAGGACTTGAAGATTTAATCTTTGGAACTACTTTGTCTATAACATATTTTTTAGTTAAAACATTGGAATCATGTCCTAAACTATCTTTACCATAGAAATTTAATTTTGAACTTTTAGTTATCTTAATAGGCTTACTATACAACTTATAAGCATCATTATTCAACTTATAATAAATTTTACCATTACCTTTGATTGATAAACTCACTTTAAAATTCTTATTAATCTTTTTTGATGAGGGATTAGCAGTAACTGGAGATTTATTTATTGTATAATTATAACTAAAAACTTTAGAATTTGAAGTATCACTATAAAGTATGAATTTCAAAATTTGGCTATGGTGAACCATTATTACTTTTCCATCATATTTTTTACTTTTATTTGTTGGTGCTGAACCATCAGTTGTATAATAAATAGTTCCATTACTACTTGAAGATACTTTAAGTGTGTGTATTTCACTATAATAAGTACCAGGTTTAATATTTGGAGTAATATTTGGATTTTCATCTATAATGTATTGATATGAGTATATCTGTGAACCAACACCTTTTTTATCATATGATATAAATTTTAAACTTTGACTGTGATGTATCATTATCACATCACCATCATATAGATTACTTTGATTATTTGGAGTAGATCCATCTGTTGTATAATAAATAACCCCACCACTACTTGAAGACACTCTAAGATTATGAATCTGATTATAATATGTACCAGCTACTAGATTTGGAGTTATGGTAGAATTTTCATCAATAATAAAGTCAAAAGTGTAGACTTGTGAAGTTTGTGAACTATTAGTAACATTATAACCAATAAATTTTAAAGTTGTATTTTGATGAATCATAATAGATTTACTTTGATTATAAAGCTTGCTTGATTCATTAGGTGTAGATCCATTTGTAGTATAATAAATATTTATATTTTCCTTATCCGATATTAATTTAAGATCATGTATTTGATTATAGTAAGTACCAGAATCATAAGTTGATTCAATATTAATCTCATCAGTAGCAGATAATGGAACTATTGTAACAAAGCATGATATTCCAATAATGATTAATATAAGATAAATTTTTTTTAACATATTCTTTTCCCTCTTTTGTTTTTTTCAATTTTTGTCATTTTATTAAATTATTTTTAGTTTAATGGCATTTTGTTTACTGAATATAGTTTAAATAAAATTTTTTTTATAAATTAAAATGCTCTTATTTTTTCTTTTACAAAATATTTTTCAATTTGATTGATAATTTTAATAATAAATACTGAAAGCAATGTTACAGTAACAACACCTGCCCAAATGTAAGGAACATTACCTGCCATTTGAGAAGTCATAATAAAATATCCTAATCCTTTTCCAGTTGTCATACCCATCATTTCAACACCAAATACAGCTAAAAATGCAAATATCACACTTAAACGAAGTCCTGTAAAAATATTAGCTAAAGAAGCTCTTAGCTGTACTTTCCAAAATATATCAAAATTATCAAAATTTGATGCTTTCGCTATTTTTATATATTCTTCTTTAATATTTCTTGCTCCTGATACTGTATTATTTAGTAATGGCCATAATGCTGCCCAAAATATCACTAAAACTATTGAAAGTTCATTTAATAATGTTAACAGGATAATAAAATGGAAAAATCCAAAAGGATTTAATTGTTCTAAAAATCTAAATAATGGATTAATTGATATTTCTAATTTTTTATAAAATCCAGCGACTAAAAATCCTAATGGAATTGCAACTAAAATAGCTAAAAAAACACCAATTGTTATTCTTAAAAAAGTATAAAGGGCATCTTCAATAATAATTCCATTAAAAATTAAATATAGCATAGTATAAGCAGTAGTTGTAAATGAAGATACAAAATTCTCATCAAAAAACCCAGTAATAGAAAGAAATTGCCAAACTATTATAAAAATAATAATAGCTATATATTTAATAAAATAAGACTTAATTAAGTTGAATATTTTATTATTAAATAGCTTATTATTAAATATTTTACTATTAGATATTTTGGATTTAATGAATTGATTTTTACTATTCTTCTCCATTATAATCCTCTTTAATTAGTTTATTTTGTTTTGTTTTATTTTTGATAAATTAATTCTAAAATTAAATCACCCTCTTTTGATACTTTTAAAAGTTCAGATGCTTTTCCAAAGAATAAATTTATACTATTAGCTCTCTGTTCCTTGTTGGAGATGTTTTCTACTGAGATCACTGATATTTTTTTTATTTGGCATTTTTTACCGTTATAATATAATTATTATAATTTTCATTTTATTCTATTAAAATAAATATAACAATTGTTATTAAAAATTTTAAAAAAAAGAAAATTTAAAATTTTAATTATTGATTAGGTAAATTAACGTCCCATGCATCTTTAAATTCAGTTGTGTAAAGATCTTTTGGTTCATACTCTCCTTCTTTTATCAATCCATCTGCAACCATTGCATCAATCCACTCTTGGATGTATCCATCTACTTCTGCATCAAATTTACCTGATGGGCTGTACCAATGAACATTAGCTGTATATGGTAAATCAATGTTTTTAGAGGTTATTTCTCCTGCTTCTTGACGGTTTTCATTAGACCATTGGTTTGATTCTTTAAATGCTTTTATAAAGTTTTTAACAACATCTGGATGTTCTTTTATGAATTTTTCATCAACTACAGCAAATGATAATCCTGCAGCAGGACCAAATGCTTCAGTAGATGTAGTAAGAATTCTTAATTTTTTACTTGAATCATTAGTATCATTACTATCTTTTTCTGCTTTTGCATAGAATGGTGGGTGTAATGTAGCAACATCTATATCTCCTTGTAATAAAGCTTGTTCTTGTTGATTATCAGGAAGAGTTACGTACTCTACAGTATCATTTGGGGTTATATTATTTTTTCTTAACCATGCATTAGTTTCAAGATCAGCACAGACACCAGTAGCTAATACTCCAATTTTGACTTTACGACCATTATCTTTTACAAATTTTTGTAAATCTTCAGCACTTTTTAAAGGACTATCGTCCTTAACTAGCCAATGCATATGTTCTTCTTCAATAGAACCGTTAATTGGTTCTGCACCAGTTACTGCAACAGCTTTGACTTTAACTCCACTTTTTAGTAAATTTATCAATGCATTTGGATGTCCATCATACACATTTAGCTCTCCACTTGAAAGTGCTGCAGGTTGTTGAGCATATGGGATATCTCCTTTATCAACTACAGTTACATTATTTTTTTTAAAGAATCCTTTTTCATTTCCTACAAACCAAGGAGTACCTGAACAATCTTTTGTTATTGCTCCGTTTATACTCCCTGCTTCAGTAGTTTGTGGTAAAAGTACCACGGCAGCTAAAACTGCAATAATAACTACAACAGCTATAGCTATAATTCCTAATTTTTTATTTACCATTTTGTTTTCTCCGAATTTTTTAAATAAATTTTAAATAAATCTTCAATGAGTTTTATTTTAATTTAAATTTTTTAGATTTCTAATTTTCATTATTATTTTATAGATAAAATTGATACAATTAATAAATTAATAAATTAATAAAATTATAAAATTATAATCATAAAATTATTAATCTTTAAATAAGAGATCAATCTTACTATTTTATGTATATTCAATTTATTGGATATGCGCGAAAAATAGGCAGGATATTATTTCCTGTCTATTACTTTTTAAAACTTCCATAAGTTTATTTTTTTTAAGTATCTTTTCTCAATACATCATTACATCACCTCATAATGTTTAAAGTAAAATATTAAATTAATATATCTCTTTTTTAAAGATTTTTTAATATTTTATTAAAGTTATATTAAAATTATTAAATTATATCAAACTTATTAAAGCTATATTAAAGCTATATTAAACTTATTAAACCTGTTAAACTTATTCAATCTGAATTATTAAACTTGAAATAGTTATATTTAAGCTTCAGTCTCTAGTTTCCATGTGGAAACTCTTTTTTCTAAATACATTAATACATAATTTACAATGTATCCAAGTATTGCAACAGTCACAATTCCTGCCCACATTTTAGGAATCTGCATGACCATTTGAGCCTGCATGATCATATGTCCTAAACCAGATGTTGAACCTAACATTTCTGCACCAATAAGCATGAAAAATGCAAATACTGCTCCCATACGAATTCCTGTAAAAACTGTTGGTAGAGAAGCTGGAATTAATACTTTTGTAAATATAGCTACTTTTCCAAGACCAGATGATTTTGCCATTTTTACTAAAACTGGATCAACATTTGAAATACCTGTTATTGTATTAAGCATTATTGGCCATTGAGATACCCAATATATAATAGATATCTTTGAAAGTTCACCTATTCCTAAAAATACAATAAATATAGGAAACAATGTAAAAGGGTTTGCCTGAGATAAAAGTTGCAAAAGTGGATTAACAGCTTTTTCAAAGTTTTTAAAAAAACCTCCTAATAAAAAGCCAAGAGGCAATGCAACTAAAATAGCTATTCCAAAACCTGCAAATACTCTCCATAAACTTACTAAAGTATTATATTGTAATGTTCCATCTAGACATAAAGTCCACATTTCAGCAAGAATTGTAGTTGGAGTTGGAATAAATATTTGATTTACAATGCCAAGTGTTGGAAGGATCTGCCATGCTAATAAGAAAATTATAATTGCAATATAATTATGAAGCAGAGATTTGATAATGGAAATTGGTGAAGTTTTTGACAAGTTAATTTAAATCCCTACTCCTTTATCTATAATTTCTTCAAATTTTCCATTTTCATTCTCATTCTCATTTTTGTTCTTATTATTATCATTATTGTTTCCATTATCCTCATCATTTTCCTTAATTTCTTCAGTTTCTTGAGATTTTATTACTTCTTCTTTTAAAAGTTCCCATATTTTATGTCTTAAACTAGAGAAATCAGAACTACTTTTGAAATCTGTTTTAAATCTATGTTTTCTTGAAAATGGAATATTTACTATTTCTTTTATCGTACCAGGTCTTGCTGTCATTATTACTACTTTATCAGCTAAAAATATTGCTTCATCAATACTGTGTGTAATGAAAACAACTGTTTTTTCAGCTTTTTCACTTTTTTCAGTTTTCGTTGTAATTTTTAGTAAATCTTCCTGTAATATAGATCTAGTTTGAGCATCTACTGCTGCAAATGGTTCATCCATTAATAATATTTCAGGATCAATAGCTAATGCTCTTGCTATAGCTACTCTCTGTTTCATTCCTCCACTTAATTCATTTGGATATCTATCTTCAAATCCAGATAATCCTACAAGAGATAAATATTTTTTACCAATTTTTTCTCTTTCTTTTTTATCAACAGTTGCTTCTAAAGGAAAAGTTACATTTTTTAGTGCATTTCTCCATGGTAAAAGAGCATATTGTTGAAATACAATTCCTCTGTCTAATCCTGGTCCTTCAACAATATTTTCATCAATTTTGACTTCACCAGAATCTGGTGTTGAAAGTCCTCCTATAATATCAAGTAATGTTGATTTTCCACAGCCACTTGGGCCTAAAATAACTAAAAATTCACCATTATTAATATCCAGATCTATTCCATCTAATGCTATCAAATCTTCTTTTGATTTATTTTTACTTTTAAAAATCTTTTTAACATTTTTGATACTTATTTTAACTGATTTATTTGGTTGTTCATACCATATTATACCTTTTTTATCTGTATTTGTTTCACTTATTTTTTCACCCTCCTTTAAATTTATTTTAATATTCAATTTTTTTCCTATTTTTTCTTATTTTTCCTATTTTTTTCTATTTTTTATTCTTGATATAACAATTGTTATAATATTTTTTATTTCATTTCTTTTAATATTAAAATACAAAAGATTAGTCTAAATTATTAAAAATAATATAATAAATTAAACTATTTATTTTATAAATGTTTAAAATATTATAAAATATAAAAAATAGTTATAAAGGACCTGCTTTATCATAAAAAAGATCTTCAATTAGGTTCAAACCACCATCATAACCAACATAATTACTTCCTAAAACATTTCTATTAAATGAAGGGAAAGAAACAGTTACATGTGTAGTTTCTAATTCACCTGTAATAACTGATTCGAGCGAGCTAGCATAGAGGTTTAAAAACGGTCTATCTTTTAATAGTTTAGTTATTTTAAATGAATCGATTTCAAAAATAATGTCTGGAGTAAATTGAATTTCTTCAGAACTTGTTATTTCATTAACTATACTTTCCCTGTATTCTTCAGGAGGATTATCAGTAATTATAACAATATCTGGAAGTTGACCAACTTCATCAGTCAGATATCTTGTGATACTTAAAGCAGTATTAGAATCAGCAACAACTCCAAAGTATACATTAGGAACATCAAACTGTAGAATATCCCCTGCATATTCAACCATACGATATACTCTACGATTTTCAGATTCAGTAAATTTTTTGAGTTTTTGTTTATTGATTGGAAGTATTTCGGCTAATTTATATAAGAATTTTGTTGTTTGTATAGGTCCTGTAGGTGAACCTGGAAAGCTAATATATGGTGTTCCAAATTTTTCTTCAAGCTTTTTAGCTGCTCTATGTCCTACCCATGGAGATAAAACAATATTATATGCAGCAGCTGGTATCTTTTCTATATTTTCAACTGTATTAAATTCTCCAAATAATACATTAGCTTCAATATTAAACTTTGCAAGCAAATCTTTTATAGCTTTAAGTTCTCCTTTCCAAAATATATGCTGATATGGAACAACACCTAATATATTCACGAGTGTCTTTCTTTTTCTTTTTGCAGGAGTCAGATATTGGTCTATAAGTGCTTCAAAAAACAACTCATAACCTTCAAATGAATTTCCTTTAAATCCAGGTGCATTCACATGGATAATTGGAGCTTTATCTCGAAATTCATTAACTATTGCATCAACATCATCTCCAATAAGTGATGGTACACATCCTGAGATAACAGTAAAAAATTCACCTGTTGAAATTTTAATAGTAGAATCAATTAATTTTCTTAATTTGTCTTCTCCTCCAAAGATTACATGTTCTTCAACTAAACATGAACATGGAGTTGAAGATCCTCCATAATCTCCAGGAGCGTTTTGCCCTCCTCCATAATTAGCACCAAATAGTTGACTCATACCACAACCTGATCCTGAATGAAGAATTGGAACTCCTTCATTCAATCCAACTGCTGCTTCATAAGCTCCAGATAATGTACAACCATATCTTGGAGCTTCTACAATTCTAGGTGAACTTGATTCATCAACTTTATTTTCAGCTTTATTGCTCAATTTTTCCTCTCCTAATTTTAATTAATAATTTGTTTTATTTTCAATATTTTTCATTTTCCCGTTTATTTCCTATTATTTCATATTATTTCCCTTTTTCAGCAAAATATAATGGATCTGGTTGGTCTAAATACCATTGTTTCACACCTACTCCTGTATTTTCTTTTGAAAGTCTTTGGAGAGATTCATTTTTAAGTGCTTGAAGTAAGAAGTTTCCATATGCAATTGCACCAGCATATCCTGCTTGAGTACTCCATTTTCTTGGATCTCCTCTTAATGAATGTAATCTTGAAACAGATCCTTCACGTTTCCAAGCTCCTCCTTGGAAAGGACAAGTTAAAGCCATATCAGGTTTAGTTTGTTCAGTAATGTGAAGTTGTTCTGCAGCTTGGAATGTATTTACCATTACATTAAAGTCTCCAACTTTATCAATAACTTCTTCTAATTCATCTACTAAAATATTATCAAAATCTTGAGCCATTGCTGAAGATGATTTAATTCCTAATTCATCAAAGAAAGGTAGCTGAGTAACAAGTCTTCCTTGTCCAAGTGATCCTAAAACGTCGATCTTTTTACCATCTCTTTCAATTTCTATTTCTTTGAATTTATCTCTGATTTCTTTTAGTTTAGGTACCCATTTTTTATGTTCTTCAGCTATAAGCTCTTCCACTTCTTTTTCTTTTCCTGTGTATTTAGCTATTTCTCTAAGCCATTCATCAGTATTTTGTATACCAATCGGAGATGGATACATAAAGAATGGAACATCATGATATTGATGAAGTCCTCTTGAAAGATAATCAGTATATGTTGGACAAATTGGTGCTGTAACAGCTGCTTCAGCTAATTGTTCAAAGTCTTCAACACTTGCAAATTCTGGAATAAAATTTACTCTAAGACCTAATTTTCCAAGTAGTCTTTCAATTTCAATTCTGTCTTGCCATGCATATGATAACATACTAGCTATATTGACCAAATCTTTTTGTTTCTTTTTAGGTTTTTTAACTAGATATTTTAATACTCCATGCCAAAATGCATCATATCCAGTTTGCATTATTTTAGATCTTACTCCTTCACAATGTACTGGAACTATTGTTGCTTTTATTTCTGGTTGTATTTCGTTTACAGCTGATTCTATATCTTCTCCAATGATTCCTGTAACACAAGTTGTTAAGATAAAGATAGCTTTTGGCTCATATCTTTCTTCAGCTTCTTTAATAGCTTCAATTAGTTTTTCTTTAGCTCCAAAAACAACATCATCTTCACCAAGATTTGTTGTAAGCCAATTTAAATTATAATTAGTTGGTTTTCCTAAAGATTCTGGGATAGCTCCATATAACTCTTTATAACTTAATGCAGCATGAGAACAACCTACTGGTCCATTGAATATTATAGCTGCATCTCTTATAGTTGAAACTCTCACAGAAAGGTAAAAATTTAAAATACATCCTCCAGATTGTTGAAATCCTCTTTCAGTACATTTCAAATTCCCTTTCTTTGCATCTTCAAGAAGTTCACTAGCTTTTCCAAAATACACATTAGTTCCATTTGCACGTTGTTCACGTGTAGGACATGTGTTTTTGTCTAATTCAACTATATAATCTTCTGAATCTTTTTCATTTTTTGCCATTTTATTACCTCAAATATTATTCCTTAAATTCCTCAAATATTATTCATTTTAAATTTTAAATTTTTAAATCACCTATAATTTTTAATTTTTAACTCATCCTTAATTTTTAATTTTAAATCATTTTGAAATTCTAGATTTTGAAATCTCCCTCTTCTTGTTTCTTTAACTCTATTAATTTATCAGACCAAGATTCAGCCCATTCTTTTAATTCATCGCTTTCTAATGGTGAAGGTACATATTCAACTTTGTTTTTGTAAATATCCTTAGCTAATTTTTTATAAACTTTTGCTTGGTCACTGTCGGGATCTGCTTCTATTGTTGTCTTACCAGATAATTCTGCTTGAGTAACAGCTAATGATCGTGGAACAAATCCTGCAATTGTACTTTCTGTTTGTTTTGCAAAGTCATTCAAAATATCTTTTTGGGCTGAAAATGTTATGGAGTTTGCAATAACTCCGCTAAAAAGTGCTCCACCACCGGAAGAATACTTTTTAATACCTTTAAATAGATTATTTGCTGCATAAATAGCCATAAAATCTGCAGATGATACTGTATATACTTGATCTGCTACACCTTCTCTGATTGGCATTGCGAATCCTCCACATACAACATCTCCAAGAACATCGTATAGTACAATATCTGGAGCATATTCTTCAAAAACATTTTCTTGTTTTAAAAATTCTACTGCTGTGATTATGCCTCTTCCAGCACATCCTACTCCTGGTTCTGGACCTCCAGCTTCAATACAATGTATTCCATTAAAACCTTCATATATCACATCTTCTACTTTTACTGCTCCTCTCCCTTTTCTTAATGATTCTAGTACAGTTGGGATTGATTTTCCTCCTGTAAGTGTATTTGTTGAATCACTTTTTGGGTCACATCCTATTTGCATTACATTATATCCAGCATCTGATAATGCTGCACTAATGTTTGACGTAGTGGTAGATTTTCCAATTCCACCTTTTCCGTAAATAGCTATTTCTTTTATTTTTTTCAAATTTTCTACCTCATTTAGATAATCGAATAAACATAACAATTGTTATATTTATTTAAACTTTTATTGAAAGCATGATACAACTTTAAAAATTGATAAAGATTAATTTTAACTTAAGATTAATCTTAATATAAAAAAATAAAAGATATTTAAAAAATCTAAAATATTTGTGAAATATATGGAATATATAAGAATATATAGTATATATAGAATATTTAGAAAATTTAAATATTTAATATCATTATATATAAAAAATTTCAGTGAAATAAAAATTTAAAAATATTAAAAAATTTATTAGAAATTTATAAGGTCTTTAAATATTTTTATAAAAAATATTTTTATATAATTTTATAAATTTTTAATTTTTATTAATTTTTATTTAATTTTATTAATTTAATAAAAATGTACTCAAAATATTATAATTAATAAAATATTTCACTGAAATAATTTATATTAGTTTACATTAAATATGCTTGATTAATCTTAACCATTAATCTATCAATTTAATAATCAACATATAAATTCAATGATTGAATAAGATTTATGCCTCAAAAATAGTTTAAAACACATAAAAAAAGATTTTTTCATATGCACTTTAGTAAATCGGATACTATTCATTGAACCAATAAATGAATATTCTTTCATCTCTTTCATATCACACATAGAATTCAATTTTTAGCCTCCATTACTTATTTTATATATAAATTTTTATTTAATATTTCATTAGAATTCACATAAAATTTTATTTTAATATCCATAAAATTCATTTAATAATTTTGTTAATACATTTTTGATGATTTAATTTATTCATTTAATATAGGTCTTTTAATGGGTTTTAGCATTTATTTTTATTATAATGTATATTTCAATTAAATGTATTTATTTTTATTCATTTTTTATTTAATTATAGTTAATTATAGTTATTTTAATTAAATTTCATTGAATATTTTTCAATTTTATTAAATTATTTCATTGATATTCCTTTTTATCTGAATTTCTCATTAATTTTTATTAATTTACATATATTTTTTACATATAGTTTATATACTTCTTTTACATACAATTTTAACTTTTCTTATAGTGTATGAAATAAATTTTATATTAAATAAAATATTAATTTCATAAAATATAACAATCGTTATTTAATAAATTATCAGCATCATATATAAAGGTTACTATGAATAACAAAAAAATATGAGATTATCATATTTAATTTTATATTTAATTTTATTATAATGATGAAAACTATGGTTTAAAAAATAAAAATCCATAATGATAAGGAGGTAGATCTAATATTTCTTTTTTCAAGAGATCAAACCCAACATTTAATGTTTGTTGTTTAATATTATCTGGTCTGGGGCGTATTTCCATACTTGGTCCTCGAGGAGTATTTGAATCATAATTCCAATGTATTATACCAAGTTTTCCATTTTTCTTAAGAATTTTATATGATTCATTTAGTAAATCTTCAGGACTTTCATGGTGTAATATATTAAATAACATTACATAGTCTACTGAATTTTCTTCGATTCCTGTTCCATTAAGAATAAAATCTCTTTTATATAAATCTACATTTTTTATATTTTCATTAGCTAATCTATTTTTTGTTATCTCTAAAACTTCATTATCAATATCAAATGAAAATATATTTCCATTAATTGTTTTTGAAGAAGGAATAGTGAAAGTACCATAACCACATCCAAATTCTACAAGAGTTTCTATCTCTTTGTTAATTTCTAATTTTTTTAGTATTAAATCAACATCTAATAGCTTTTCCCAATAAGACTTCTCAGGCATTCCACTTTCACGTATCTTCAATATATCACCTCTTATTGTTGATAAATTTTATTTTAATTATTTAATGGTTAATAATGGTTAATTAATTTTAATTTGTAATTTTTATTTATTCTTTTCATTTTTTATTTTTCATTATTTCCATTAATTTCATTTTTTACTTTTTTCATTTTCATTTTTATTTTTATTTTACATTTTTGTTTTTTTAAAAAGTGATATTCATGTAAATTGATAATTATGGAAAAAATTTAAATACTATAATTAGAATAATTTCATTAAACAATTTATAACAATTGTTATTTAAACATATGTATTTTTTTATAAATTTTATTATAAAAAATTAAAGAAGTAATAGGAGCAAAAAAATAAAAATAAGGGTAAAATAGCTAATAATAGTGTAATGGGAAATGATTTGTAAAAGAATTTAATTAAAAAGTAATTATATAAGAATTAATCTAGCAATTATCTAATGAATTGTGATATTTATGAAATATAATTATTTAATAAAAATATTATAAAATAGGAGAAAAAATGAATTATAATTTAATTATAGCTAGATATGGAGAAATAGGAATAAAAAGTCCTCGTGTTAGGGCACGATTTGAAAGAAAGCTAAAATCTAATATAGAATCTGCTTTTGATTGTAGAATAAATATAAGTCAAGGAAGAGTATTTGTATTTCCAAATGACTTTGATGAAGCTTATGAAAAATTAAAAAGAATTTTTGGAGTTGTTTCTTTTTCTCCAGCTATTTGTACTGTTACTAGCTTTGAAGATATTGAAAAAGCATTATCTAACTATAGTGATAAATTAGCTGATGAAGATTTAATTGATTCTGATACACCATTTGCTATTAGATGTAGACGTGTTGGTAATCATGATTTTTCATCACAAGAATTAGCTGCTTTTGCTGGAGGAGTCATAATTGAAAAATTAGGATGTCCAGTTGATTTATCAAATCCTAAATTAGAGATATTTGTTGAAGTTAGGGATAATGAAACTTATATATATCACAAGAAGATTAAAGGACCTGGAGGTTTACCTCTTGGAACACAAGGAAGACTTGTTGCTCTAATTTCAAGTGGGATTGATTCACCAGTAGCTGCTTATTTAATGATGAAAAGAGGATGTTCTATAACTGCAATCCATTTTGATAATGATCCTTTTGCGGGTTCTAAAGTAACTGAAAACTTTGAAAAGTTAGTAGATAAATTAAATGAATATTCATATGGTTCTCCAATAAAAACTAAGATTATTAAATATGGAAATTATCTAAAAACTTGTAAGGAAAATGCTCCTGAAAAGCTTACTTGTGTTTTATGTAAATCTGGAATGTATAGAGTAGCTAGTGAAGTTGCTAAAAAAGAAAATGCATTAGGTATTGTTGATGGAAGTAGTGTAGGACAAGTTGCATCTCAAACTCTTCCTAATATATTAGCTACTCGTGATGGAGCTGAATTTCCTATATTAAGTCCTCTTATTGGGCTGGATAAAGTTGAAATAGAAAAAATAGCTAGAAAAATAGGAACATTCCCTATATCTGAAATTGATGATGGTGGATGTTCAGCTGTTCCTCGTTATCCTGAAACTAAATCTGATATTAATAGAGTTCATGAAGCTATTGAATCTATATCTCAAGACGAAGAAATTGGAAAAATTATTGATGAAATTTATTAAGTAAGCAGAAGTAATTGGAAAAATTATTGATGAATTTATTAAAAAATATTATAAAATTAAAATAAATTAAAAATATATAGAGGTTAAATTATGGTGTTAATTGTAGGATCTGGTGTTGGTGGAGCTATTATTGGAATGGAACTAGCTAAATCGAATATTCCAGTAACAATCGTTGAAAAAGGTCCATTTTGTGATGTGAAAGATTCATATAAATATTATGATGAGATTGATGACTATTTAGATCTTTCAAAAACTGTCTGTGTTGGTGGATCAAGTGTTGTAGCTGCAGGTAATGGGGTTAAACTTCTTGAAGAGGAATTAGCTAAATATGATGTAGATATATCTAAAGAACTTGATGAAGTTGAAGAATTAATAGGTATCCATGAAATGGATGATTCTCATTTTGGTAAAGGTACAAAAAAGTTTATGGAAGCAGCTAAATCTATTGGACTTCCAGTTGTAAAAATGCCTAAATTCATTAGAGAAGAAGATTGTACACAATGTGGAAAATGTGCATGGGGATGTCCTAATGATGCAAAATGGTCATCACAAGATTTTGTTAAAATAGCTATTGAAAATGGAGCTAAGCTAATTGATAATACAGAAGTAACTGAAATTATTGAAGATGGTGGATCTGTTAAAGGCGTTAAAGTTAAAAATTCTGATGGTTCTATTGATATTATAGAATCTGATATTGTTGTATTAGCTGCTGGAGGAATTGATTCAGCTATTATTCTTCAAAATTCTGGTATAGCTGCTGGTGAAAAATTATTCATGGATCCATTTGTTACTGTAGGTGGAGTTATAAAAGATATTAATTATAATACTGAAGTTACAATGAATGCATTGGTAGTTGGAGGAAATTTTGTTTTAGCTCCTCATTATTCAATATTATTGAATGAAAATATTGGTGATGATGATGTTAAAAAAAGTGATATTTTAAGTATTATGGTTAAAATTCCAGATGACAACCATGGGAAAATTATAGATGGAGAAATCATAAAAGAAAACACTATAAAGGACGTTCGATTTATAGCTGAAGGTGCAGCTACTGCTGGAGCTATTCTTGTAGCAGCAGGAGTTGATCCAACAACAATAGTCTCTACTAGATTAAGAGGTGCTCATCCAGGAGGAACAGCTGCCATAGGCGATATCGTTGATACAAACTTAGAAACAGAATATAAAGGTTTATTTGTTTCTGATGCAAGTGTTATTCCTGAAGCACCTGGAGCTCCTCCAATAGTAGCTATTTTAGCTTTATCCAAGAGACTTTCAAAATATTTGATTGAAAATATATAATATATCAAGTATATCTATGAAATCACCTCCATTATTAAATTTTTATGCTAAAAAATAAATTTCAATTCTTCTTTAAAAACCTTGGTTCATCTGTAAAAAACATGATCCTGTTTTAGTATGAAAAATAATATTTTCATCATTAATAAAAAAAACTTCCAAACCAAATATAAAATAACTAATATGAAAGTACTAATATATAAAAACAATAGATAGAAAACGTTCACTATCTATTTTTGTAACATTATTATAATATATTGAATATATATTATACAAATCCAAAAAAAAAACACCACCCATACAACAAAGCCTTATATCAGCCCAAAATCAATATTCAGCCCCCTATAACAACATAAAACCACCCCACTTAAAAAAAAATATAGATACAAAAACAATTTTTTTCAGACCACATAGATCTAAATTTACTACTAAAGCAGCTGAAAATCTTAATATTAAGCTTGTTTATTTACCTCCTTATTCTCCAGACTTAAACCCAATAGAATTTGTGTGGAAATCAATTAAAAGAGAAATTTCTCCTTTATTGATTAATAATTTGGAAGAATTAAGAGAAAACATAAAAATAAACTTTTATAATTTAACTAAATCCATTTCATTTGCAAATAAATGGATAAAAAAATTTTTAAAAAATAAAAACATTATTTAAAAAACTAATGTCTTAAACTATAAATTGGTTTGGTCATAGAATTTCTAAGAAAAGTTTAAAGAAAAAGCCTTATAAATGGGGTTATTCAAGCTAAAAAGGATTTTATATAGGGTTAAAATTAACATTAGCTATAGACTGTAAATCTATGCAATCATTAACCATGTTAAACATGAAGGAAGTCCCAACGATGCGAAAATATTTGATGAAATTATGCAAAAACTGAAAAAAAGAAGAATTATCCGAAGAAGAGATAGAATACTCTTTGATAAAGGATATTTTAGTAAAGATAATTATCAAACAGCAATAATAAAGCATAAAACTTCTATTTTAATATTTCCATGAGGTAAAAACCCATTAAGAAAAGTTTTCGACAACATTTCATATCCAATTGAATGTTTCACTGGTGAAAATAAGAATAAAAATTTGTACCTCGAATTAACTCGGAAATCAAGAGAAATGTTTAAAAAATGGAAAGATTACAAAGGAATAAGAAGTAAAATCGAAGATTTCAACAAAATACTAAAACAAGCACTATCTTTAAGAAGAATACATCACTATACAAAAGAATTTATCTATAAAACAACATATTTAAATGTACTTTTAGCAAGACTCATCACATCACAAGAATACAGAACAAAAAAACCCATACAACAACTCACTGAAATGTGAAAATCTAACACCCTAAACTTATTTTAAACTATCTTCATCTATTTTAACATAATTTATCTATTTTTAGTTATCTAGTTTGTCTAAGTTATTTTAAAATCATATATTATTTTAATATTATATATTATTTGAAGAATATTTATTATTTAAAATATTTGCGGTGTTGTTGTTGAATATGCAATTTTTAACGGTTAGTAGTGTACCATTGTTATATGATAGCTCCTCCACTAGTGGCATTACTGTTGATGAATGTGATGTTAATAATAGTTACATTACAACAGAGTAGTATATTGAATATGTTGTTTGTTCCTTGTGCGTCGATGATTATTTGATTAGCTGATCCGTTTCCTTGGATTGTCACATTCTTATTAATAGTTATTCCTTTATTGTTAGATCCTGTGTAATTACCAGGAGCAAGTACTAAAATACCACCATCATCCGTACTGTTAGTAATATCAGTTGCGAAGGTAGTGTTCATGGTAAGTGCAAATAAAACTGTTAGGATTAAAGCCAAATACAAAATTCTTATATTTTTTCTCATTAACATAAGTTTTTTCCACACCCTGTTCACTTATTTATATTACACATTAAATTATATAATTAAAGCCCTAAAATAAAAAAAATATTATCCAATAAAGGAGTATTATATTTTAGCATCCTGATTTATAATAAACATAAAGTTAAAGTAAATAGTAAAAAAAGCAGTACCTCTCCACATAATAATATTATTTATTACTATAAACTTTATATATTATTAATAAAGAGATAATATAGGTGATAATAAATAACTTCATAAAAGTAAATAACTTCATAAAGGGTGGTTATCGGGCGTAATTATGAAAATACCTTGAAGATAGTGCTATTATCATCCTATATTATTCCACTTTACATATATTGTTGATTAATAAAGACCAATATAAGACATATATTGTAATAAAAATCTTGGTTATAAAATCATTTTTATTACATATCTTATTATATAAGAGAGCATTTTACAAAGAT